>JAYVGK010000302.1:0-10848 GCA_043772215.1 Acidimicrobiales bacterium
TCTTGCAACACCATGCCGATGTTGGATCGCAGCTCCCGCCTCGTCATCTTGGAGATGTCATTGCCGTCGAGGGTGATTGTTCCGCTGCGCAGTTCGTAGAAGCGCATGATGAGGTTCACCAGTGTGGTCTTGCCTGCACCGGTGGGTCCCACGATGGCCACCGTTTGGCCCGGTTCGGCCACCAGCGACAGGTCTTCGATGAGAGCGATGTTGGTGTCATAGGAGAACTGCACATGATCGAACACCACCCGTCCCCGGGGCGAGGGATCGGTGAGTGGCAGGGCCGGATCGGGCGTCTGCTCCTCGGCGTCTAGCAACTCGAACACTCGCTCGGCCGACGCGATACCCGACTGCAATACGTTCATCATCGAGGCCACCTGGGTGAGGGGCTGGGTGAATTGACGGGAGTACTGGATGAACGCCTGTACATCACCCAAGCTCATGGTCCCCGACGACACCCTGAGGCCACCGATGACGGCAATGGCTACGAAGTTGAGGTTGCCTAGAAACATCATGGACGGTTGGATGATGCCCGACACGAACTGGGCCCCAAAGCTGGCGGTGTACAGCTCTTCGTTCTTGGCTGCGAAACGGGCCTCCACTTCTTTCTGACGACCGAATGCCTTGACAATCGCGTGACCGGTGAACGCTTCCTCCACTTGAGCATTGAGCATGCCCGTGTGCTTCCACTGGGCCATGAATCGCGCTCGCGACCGTTTGGCGATCTGCTTGGTGAGAATCAGCGATGTCGGAATGGTGATGAGGGCCACCAAAGCGAGAACCGGTGAGATGATCACCATCATCACGAGCACACCCACCAGCGTGAGTACCGACGTCAACAATTGCGACATGGTCTGCTGCAAGCTCTGCGAGATGTTGTCTATGTCGTTGGTGACGCGGCTGAGTAGGTCGCCGCGCGGCTGACGGTCCACATAGCTGAGCGGCAGGCGATTCAGCTTGTCCTCCACCTCGGCGCGCAGACCCATCATGGTGCGCTGCACGATTCCGGCCAGCATGTACGACTGGAGGTACTGCAGCAACGCTGAACCGACGTAAAGAGCCACTGCGCTGATCAGAACTCGATGCAACGAGGAGAAGTTGATGCCTTCCGGACGGCGAACGCCGGTGAAGATGAGGTCGGTGCCGTGTCCCAGTATGCGCGGGCCGGTGACCGCCAGCGAGACGCTGACCAGAGCCGTGGCCAGCACCGTGATGACGCCGACACTTTCCGGAGCCAGACGACTCACCAGCCGCTTGGCCGAAGCACCGAAGTCCTTGGACTTCTCGGCCGGCATACCCGCTGCGCCGAATCGTGGACCGGGACCCGACATCCGTTCAGCTGCGGGTCGTTCGATCTTCTCGGGTTCCGACCCAGAGCTCGTGTGATTGGCCATGCTGCCATTGCTCATGCTGGCGCACCCTGAGCCATCTGTGAAGCAACTATTTCGGCGTAGGTGGGGCAGCTTTCTAGCAAGTGTTCGTGCGTGCCGAGCCCCACCACTTCTCCGTCCTCCAACACCAAGATCTGATCGGCCGAGGCAATGGTGGACACCCGTTGGGCCACGATGATGACGGTGGCATCGCGTGTATGCGGTGCCAGCGCGGCACGTAACCGGGCGTCGGTGGACAGGTCCAAGGCCGAGAATGAGTCATCGAACAGATAGATCTCCGGCTTGCGTACCAGTGCCCGGGCGATAGCCAGCCGCTGGCGTTGTCCACCCGACACGTTAGATCCTCCCTGAGCGATACGAGCGTCGAGGCCACCGGGCATGGCCGAAACAAAGTCGCGAGCCTGGGCCACGGTGAGGGCCTCCCACAGTTCCTCATCGGTGGCGTCGGGTTTGCCGTAACGCAGGTTGGTGGCCACCGTGCCCGAGAACAGATACGGCTTTTGCGGCACCAACCCCACCCGGGTCCACAGCACCTCGGGGTCCAGTAGACGAACATCGACCCCGTCAACCAAGACCGTGCCCGACGTGGCATCGGCCAAGCGCGGAATGAGGTTGATCATGGTGGTTTTACCGGAGCCGGTACTGCCGATGATGGCCGTGGTTTGCCCGGCCAACGAACGGAACGAAATGTTGCACAACACTCCCGCCTCGGCCCCCGGATAGTGGAAGCCAACATCGCGCAGTTCCAACGACGCACTCAATGACACCGAGGTCACCGGGTTGTCAGCAATCACCACCGAAGATGGCGTGTCCAATACTTCCTGGATGCGCTCGGCGCATACCGCAGCACGGGGAATCATCACCGCCATGAACGTGGCAAACATGATCGACATCAGGATCTGGGCCAGGTAGCTGAGAAAGGCCACGAGCGAACCAATGGACATGGAGCCCGAACTCACTCGGCTGGCACCGATCCACAACACCGCGACGCTGGAAGCGTTGAGGATCACCGTGACAGTGGGAAACATGAAGGCCATGAGCCGACCGGCTCGCAGCGCAGTGTCGGTGACGTCTTGATTGACGACTTGGAATCGCTGGGACTCATCGGGCTCCCGGACAAATGCTCGCACCACGCGAATCCCGATGATCTGCTCACGTAGTACCTGGTTGACGGAGTCGATGCGAACCTGCATGAGGCGGAACTGCGGAATCATCCGCGACACCACAAAGCCGATGCTCGCTATGAGCACCGGCACACTGACCAACAAGATGGCGGACAATCCAATGTCCTCACGCAGTGCCATCACCACTCCACCCACCACCGTGATGGGGGCAGCTACCAACAGCGTGCAGGTGAGCAGCACGAGCATCTGGACCTGTTGCACATCGTTGGTGATACGGGTGATCAACGACGGTGCGCCCAGCACGCCTACTTCACGCGCCGAGAAGCCGGTGACCGTGTGAAACAGGCCGCTACGTACATCGCGTCCGAACCCCATGGCGGTTCGTGATCCGAAATAGACGGCCCCGATGGCAAAGGCCACCTGGACAAGGGTGATGGCCAGCATCAGCAGTCCCGTGGAGCGGATGTAGGCGCTGTCACCACGGGCTATGCCTCGGTCAATGATGTGGGCGTTGAGGCTGGGCAGGTACAGAGCGGCTGTGGTTTGCACCAACTGCAGGGCCACCACGGCCACGATGAGGGTGCGGTACCGGCGTAGATAGGTGCGGAGGAGGCGTATCAGCATGAAGTTTTCCAGGGTACCCACTTGCTGTGGGCTAGCTGACGCCGCCGGGTGCGTCCGTCAACGGAACTGGGGATCGGTCCACTCGGGGAACACATCGGGCAGATCCACCGAGACTCCCAGGCTGAAGTGGGGAGGTCGCTTCTCCAGGAAACTGGTTACGCCCTCGCGCGCATCATCGCTACGGCCGCGCGCCAAGATGGCGCGAGAGTCCACCCGGTGGGCGGCCATCGGGTGGTCCTCGCCGAGCATGCGCCACAACATCTGGCGAGTGAGGGCCACCGACACGGGAGCTGCGTTGTCGGCAATTTCTCGAGCCAGTGCATACGCCGCCGGAAGCAGTTCTGTAACAGTATGTACGCTTCGTACCAGACCACCGGCCAGCGCCTCATCGGGCGTCAGCAGCCGACCAGTGAAACACCATTCTGCGGCGGTGGAGATGCCCACGATGCGGGGTAGAAACCATGACGAGCACGCTTCAGGCACGATACCTCGGCGGGCGAATACGAACCCGATCTTTGACCCCTCCGCCACCATGCGAATGTCCATGGCCAACGTCATGGTGACACCCACGCCTACTGCGTGACCGTTGATGGCGGCGATAACTGGCTTCTTGCAATCAAAGATCCGCAACGTGAGGAGACCACCTCCATCGCGTGCCACGCCGACATCGGTGACCACGTCGCTACCGCCACGGCTAAAGGTGGCTCCGCCCGACGACAGGTCCGCACCGGCACAGAAGGCTCGACCCCGACCGGTGACCACCACCGCCCGCACCGCATCGTCGGCATCGACTTCGTCGAATGCCTCAATCATCTCATGCATCATGGTGCCCGTGAAGGCATTGAGAGCCTCGGGTCGGTCCATGGTGATGGTGGCGATCCCATCGGCGACTTCGAGTGAGATCTGCGTGAAGGGCATGGATTGAATGTAGAGATCGTGGCTCGGTCAGTGCAAACGGGCATGCTCTACGAGACGGTTACCGGACCTTTCATCCCCGCCTCGTTCCCCGAGGCAACCTACTGCTTCGGCGCCCGTCGGGATGACGGTATTGGCCCCCACGAAAGGCGTCACCATATGATCACTTACGGTGCCTCGGAGGCCTAGCCCCTGGTGGTTGATGAAGGAAAACATTTATGGCAACATTCCTGTGCGGTCTACGGCACCGGCGGCAATGGCGCGACCAACGCGATGCTCAGAAGCGTTTGCCACCGCTTCCACTTATTGCAACAATTCAGTGGCATACATGAAATGAACAAGGTGGTGCTGCCGGTGGCGGTCATCACGGTGGCGGCCGTCGTGCGCGCAGCACGATCCACTCGGTCGCTTGAACACGTTCGAGAAACAGGTTTACCTCGGGCAAAGTCAGGGCAGGGGTGGTAACGAACAACCACCAACTGAACCACCATTTAGGAGTTGACATGGGAACGATGGACGAACTCAAGGGACGGGCCAAGTCCGCTGCTGGGGAACTCACCGACAACGACGAGTTGAAGGATGAGGGCAAGGCCGACAAGGCCTCGGGCAAGGTCAAAGACGCCATTGATACGGTGTCCGACAAGGCCAAAGACGCCGCCGAGGCCCTTCGCAAGAAAATGGACTGACGCGCACCACAACGGCCACGAAGCGCCCCTGGGGCCCTTTGGAGTGGGGCCCCAGGGGCGCGTACGTGTCAGTTCTTGAACCCCACGGCATCGCCGGTGGCCATGTCAAACAGGTGGATGCGAGCGGTGTCCACCGGAAGCGTGACTCGGTCACCTACAGCCACCATATGGCGGGGGTCCATGGACACGATGATCATGGAAGTGTCCTTGGTTCCAACCTCTATGCCATCGTCGGTTTGTTTCACCATTGGAGAGTCGATGGTGGCGTGCACGAGCAACTCGGCACCAAGCATCTCCACCAATTCCACCTTCACGTCAAGTGACCCAGTGCCTTCGTGACCGAGCGCCTCAGGCCGTACACCAAAGGCCACATCACGGCCCACCATGGACGCCAACCCCGGCAACCGGACGAGGGCCTCGGGGCTCAGCGTCAATGTCTGCGCACCTATCTTCAGGGCGGGCACCTTGTCTACTTCGATAACAGTGGACTTCATCACATTCATGGAAGGCGAACCAATGAATTGGCCCACGAACAAGTTGTCCGGCGAGTTATAGAGCTGCTGCGGTGAGGCGCACTGCATGAGACGGCCTCGTCGCAACACCGCCACGCGATCGCCCATCGTCATCGCTTCCACTTGATCGTGGGTGACGTACAAGGTGGTGACTCCCAGACGACGCTGGAGGCGCGATATCTCACCTCGGGTTTGTACTCGCAATTTGGCATCGAGATTCGACAGAGGCTCATCCATGAGGAACAACTTTGGTTCGCGCACGATGGCGCGTCCCATGGCGACGCGTTGCCGCTGTCCACCGGACAATTGGCCGGGGCGACGATCAAGTACTGGTGTGAGCTCCAACAGCTCTCCAACCTCTTTGATCTTGGCCGCCATGACCTCTTTGTCCACCTTGCGCAATTTCATTGCAAAGCCGATGTTCTCCCCCACTGTCATGTTGGGATACAGCGCATAGTTCTGAAAAACCATGGCAATGTCGCGCTGCTGGGGGCTCATGTCATTGACCCGTACCCCGTCGATGACCATGTCGCCGCTGGTGATGTCCTCCAGCCCCGCCACCATGCGTAGCACGGTGGACTTTCCACAACCGGACGGACCCACCAGCACCAAGAACTCACCGTCGTTGATGGCGATGTCGAGTGAAGGCACCGCCTCGTATCCGTTTTCGTACGTTTTGTTGAGCTTCTTCAACTGCAACGTGGACATCAGTGTCTCGATTCTATGGGCGGGAGATGGGGCACCGGTGGGGCTGGATACAAGGTCATTTATCGCTGCCCGTAGACGCGTCGCCAGTGAAATAGCGCTGGAAGGTAAAGAACACGATGATGATGGGGATGGTGGTGAGCAACGCTGCACCGAGCAACAGTGGATGGTTGCTCCCGGAGCCGAGACCGCCCTTGAACTGAGAGAGGCCAAGCGTGAGCGTGTTCAACTCGGGTTTGTCGTTGGCCACTAGGAACATCGTGAACTCATTCCATGCTCCCTGCACGGAAAGCACCGTCACCGCAATCAGGCTGGGCCGGGCCATGGGCAACACGATGGTGCGAAAGATTCGAAAGGTGTTTGCCCCATCGATACGAGCTGCCTCCTCCACGGAGATGGGAAGGGCCTCGAAGTTCTGTTTCATCAAGTAGATGGCCGCGCAGTCCACCAACAGCGGGATCACCATGCCCATATAGCTGTTGCGCAGGCTGAGTTGCTTGAGGATGAGGAACCGAGGGATCAGCAACACCACCCCCGGAACCATCATGACGCCAAGAATCAGCGCCAGTACTTGCTTTCTCCCAGGAAATCGTATGCGCGCCAACGAGTAGCCGGCCAAAGAGGCCAAACCCACTCGCCCCACGGTGATGCATACGGTGACGATGATGGAGTTCAGCGTCCATCGTCCCAATTTGATATCAACGACACTCTTGGAGAACCCGAACAGTTGGCGCCAGGCCAAGGTGCTGATGGGGTCGGGAATGAGGCTGAGTGGTTTGGCCAGCGAGCCCGCCGACGTTTTGAACGAGGTGGCGATCGACAGCAAGAACGGTCCCAGATAGATCAACGCGAAGAAGGTGAGCACGCCATAGCTGGTAGCGCGTTTAGCGGCCGCTACGGCTGGCGATTCCACCCCTTGAAACCCGTGATCGTCACCTCCAGTAGGCGGTGCCGTGAGCACTTCGACCTCCTGCAATTCGGCCAATTGCGCAGTCATCAGGCGTCCCCCTTCTCTCGTCCCAGGAAACGCTGGACAGCGGTGAACACCAAGATGATGGCGAACACGATGAATGCGAGCGCAGAGGCCCCCCCGAAGCGGGACTCACGCACACCGGTGGTGTAGCTGAGATAGGCGGGGGTCACGGTTTCTCCGGCGCCGTCGCTCATGATGTAGATCTGGTCGAAGACTTGCCAGGTACCGATGAGGCCCAGCGTGATCACCAACACGATCTGCTTCTTCAGCAACGGCAACGTGAGATAACGCAGCGTCTGGCGCCGCGACGATCCGTCGATGGCCGCCGCTTCGTTGATCGATTCGGGAATGGTCTGTAGCCCCGCCAACAGCAACAGCATGAAAGTGCCCGATGTGGTCCAGATGGCCAAGATGATGATGACGCACATCGACCATGAGGGCCCCGATAACCAGTTCCACCAACTCATGCCCAAGAAACCGTGATTTCCCAGGAATCCTGGTGCCTTGTCCATCCCGAACAGTCCAAACACCTCGTGGAAGATGCCCTTGCTGTTGTTGAACCATTGGATTGGATTCACACCGAACCAACTGACGATCTTGTTGACGGCCCCGTCAGTGGAAAACAAGAACACGAAAATCAACCCAATGGCGATGGAACTCGACAGCGAGGGGATGTAAAAGGCCGTGCGGAAGAAGCTCTTGGCCTTCAGCCGTCGCTGATTGAGTACCAGCGCCAGTCCAAGGGCCACCACGGTTTGTATGGGTACCACCAGAAGCACAAAATAGAAGTTGTTGCGTAGCGAGGCCACGAAGTTCTTGCGGGTCAATCCGTTGTTGACCACAAGATCCTTGTAGTTGGTGAGCCCCACGAACTTCACCTTGTTGGAAAATGGTCCACCTTGACCGTTCCATTTCGTGAAACTCACATACAGCGCCAGCAGAATGGGGATGATGAGAAACACCAAGAGCAGGATCAGCACGGGGCTGACGAACAGCCAGCCCATTGCCCCTTCTTTACGCCGCTTGCGCTTCAGCGAGCGTTTCGCTTGACGCAAAGCCTCTTCAGACCCCCCGTTGAATGAATCGTTGAGTGAATCATCGATTGGCAAAACACTCGGTGTCGCGCTGTAACTGGACACGCATCAACCCCCTGATTCTTGGTGGCGGGACAACGACTCAGCCCTTGAGGGCTGTTTCGCCATTCGTCTGTAGGTCTTTGAGCACAGTGCCGATGTTCGTTGACTTGTCGGCCAATCCCAGAAGTCCTTTGTCGAACTCGCCGAGCACCGAGATGAACGCCGGCAGAGTGACCTGACCCCGTCCGTATGCGCCTCCGGCCAAGAACGGTGCATCGTCGGGGTGGGCCGCCAAGTAGGCCGCTCGTACCGACTCTCGTGATGGCATCACACCGAAGGCATCGGCCAAGGCCAACTGGGTGTCGGCCTTGGTCATGAAGTTGATGAAGCTCACGGCTGCGTCCTGCTTGGTGGACGCCTTGGCCACACCCCAGCACTGCGTGAACACCATGGTCCCAGGGCCTGCGGGACCAGCCGGTATTTCAGCCACCGTGTATTCAACGGTGGGGAAGTCGTTCTTCATGGCACCACGGATCCAGTTGCCCTCGATGACCATGGCCGCCAACTCCTTGCCGAACGCTTCGCCGCCCCAGCCCACCGACATGTTCTCGGTGAACTTGTAAGTACCCGCCTGGAGAAGGCTTTGTACGTAGGTGAGCGCCTTGGTGTTTTCCGGGGTGTCACCAGTGACCTTTGACTGGTCGGCGTTCACAAAATACCCACCGGCACCCACCAGGAATGCACCCACCCGGTCACGAGTGGCACCGGAGGCCAGACCCACCTGCTTGGCAGTGGTGAGCTTCTTGGCCACGGCCGTGAGTTGATCCCAGGTCTTGGGAATGTCAGTGTCTTTGAGGCCCGCCGCCGCCCATGACTTCTTGTTGATGATGAGGCCCAGGGTGGAGAAGTCCTTGGGAGCGCAGTACAACTCCTTGTTGTACGTGAACACCTCACGCAGCGGTTTGTAGAAGTCGTTGGCGTTGTCGAGTTTGGATCCAACCGACGCCAGGCTGCCGCCCGATGCATACTCTTGGAATTTGTCGGCATTCACGTAGAACACGTCAGGTGGTTCACCACCGGCCAACGCCTGACCGAGTTGCAAGTTGATGTCCTTGGCGGCGATGAGGTTGACCTTGTTGCCGCTGGCGGTTTGCCAAGCGTTTACGGCGCTCTGCACGGCGGCGGTTTCAGCTGGTCCCGAGGCGGCGATCATCACGCTGATCGATTTGCCCGTGACTCCACCCGATGCCGCTGCTTTGGTGTCAGCGGTGGTGGCTTTCACTCCACCTGTGGTGGTGTCGGCGGCGGCGGTGTCTGGTGCATTGGTGCCTGCCGCTGCGGTGTCAGCGGTGGTGCCTGCCGCTGCGGTGTCAGCGGTGGTGGCATCTACTTTGGTGTCTGTGCTCTTGGTTCCGCTGGAACTGCAAGCGGTCAACAAGCTGGCAACGATTCCGGCAACAACAGTGACTCTGCGTAGTTTCAACGAATTCTTCCTTTGGTTGTGGTGTGGGTGATTTGAACGTTCAACAACATGTGGGGGGCACCTCGCAAAATAACGGCGTCCTCACGACGAGCCTCGATGTACCAATGACGGGGCCAGCAGGGTCTGCGTTGGACGCGCCCCGGGCGCCAGACCGATGAATCGATCCATCAGCGCCTGGGCCACCAACTCCGTGGGTTGGCGAACCGACGACAAGCTGGGGCGAGCAATACGGGTGAGGGCGGAGTCGTCAAAGCCCATGATGGCCAGTTCGGCGCCCACCGTCAGACCCAGCTTCTGGGCTGCCCAGGCGCACCCGAGCGCAAGGGTGTCACTCACACACACCACGGCGGTGGGCGGTTCGGGCATCCGCAACACTTCGGCTGCGCAAACCTCGCCGGCGTCGAGCCGATCAAAGCAGAACCCCCCGATCGGTTCGAGCCGGTAGTGGGCCATGGCGTCGAGGTAGCCGCGTTGGCGATCAGCACCGATGGCCCCGTCATCGGGCCATCCGAGAAAGGCAATACGTCGATGTCCGGTCCGCCAGAAGTGTTCAGTGGCCTGGCGAGTGCCGCTGGCGCCGTCCACATCAACCCAGGTACTGGCCAGCGGATTGTCCCAATTTCTGCCGAAGCTGACGAATGGAATGGCTTCGGCCACCAGGCTGGAGAGCCGCTGATCGTCGCGATGAGTACCGGATAGCACGAACCCGTCCACTCGCCCGGACCGGTAGAGCTCGCTGTACATCGCCACTTCTTGGTCCGTTGACGTAGGACTCACAAGGGTGATGTGGTGATCGTGGTCGTCGGCGGCCCGACACAAGTCATGCAAAAACCGATCGAGCACCAAGTTCTCGGTTTCCTCCGGGCGATGACATCGATACGCCAGCAGTCCCGATCGACGGGCCTGAAGAGCCATGGCCGAGCGGTTGGGGCGATAATCGACCTGCCGGATGATTTCTTGGACCCGTTGCAGCGTTTCGGGGCTCACTCGATGCGGGGCCCTCACCACGTTGGACACGGTTTGGCGTGACACGCCGGCCAATTCGGCCACGGTGGCAATGGTGGGCATCCGTTGCTGATGGCGATTCATTCGGACGTTCCCCCCTCGCTCCGTGGTGAAGTTGCCGTAGTTTTACGTGACTGCGGTCACTCAACAGTGTAGGATTTGAACGTTCAAGTCAACGAATATTGTTCACAGGTATCTTCCGGACTCGGCGTTCCGGGTTTGATCCCTGACCGCAGCTCCGCCAAACGACCCCAGCAAAGGCGCTGTCATGACTGTCACAGCGGCTTCTCCGAACCTGCCCATCCCCGTCTCATGGCCGGCCCTCCAGCCCGCCATCAGCCACCTCGTCAGCTG
>JAYVGK010000303.1:0-2762 GCA_043772215.1 Acidimicrobiales bacterium
GTGCCCACCGCAATTTGGGCTACCCAGGCAAATCCTACGGCCCGAGCCAGTGCGCCTATGGGGATCGTGGTGGAGGCCATCTCGAGCCGGACCCAAGACGCTGCGGCGATGGCCAGCGTCCACGCCGATAGATCCATACCCAACTTGATGGGCGACAAGAACGGGTACATGGCTGCCGGGATGGGGCGCCGGGCCGCCCACCACGACCAGTCCTTGAGTTTGCTCTCTTGCTTCATATGCGTGCCTCCACCCCCGCCACAGCCGCGAAGGATTCCGAAGGATATCTTCCCTCAGAAAGGCATTGACTCACAATGGTGTTATCGACGAATTAACCAATACCTCAGGTTCCCGACACTTCGGCCGACGATCGACCGGAGGGAGTAAGGAGGCCGGCCGACACAGCGGCCGACGATTCTCCGGCGATGAACGTCAGCGGGCAAGAGGTACGAGTGCGACCGATACCCGTGGGTGCTTGGCCAGGGCCGTGGTACGTACGGGTGACCGGCTACCGAACAGCATGGTGACCCAGTACTCGCCTGCATCAAACACCACACCCACACCGACACAATTCCACTGTGGATCCTGGAGATTGCGACGATGACCGGGTGAGGCGTCGAACCGGGCGTACACCGCCGCCAGCGACTCATCGGAGTACCCCACATTCTCGCCGACCTTGGCAAACCCCACGGTGGTGAAACGCTCGAGGTTGGGAGAGTGGCGCAGTGTGCGGGCGTCGTGCATGGACTGCGTCCAGGCCTGCGCATCGGCAGTGAGTTGGTCGTCCGCCATCAGCGTCGACAATCCGAGCGCCCGCCGGTTGGCGTTCAACATGTCCACCACTGGTTGAGCGTCTCTCGATGGGATGGTTGTTTGGGCCAGAACGTTTGGTGCGGCAATGAGCTGGGTACTGAGGGTTCCGAAGAGGAAGGCGGCGGCAGCCACCATCAGCGAACGAGGCTTGCGTGTCGGCACAGGTCTCCAGACGATACGAAGGTGCTCATGCAGCACCTCTTGGCGCCGGCAGTTGCGGGTTGAGCAAACTGGACGCTGCGAAACTTAGCCCGTTCGGGTGGTGTTGTGCATTTGCTCGCTATACGTGAACTTGATACCACTCTCTGTGGCCACGGGATCACGAGATGAGTGGCGGTTGAACCCACCCCGCACCCCTCAAAGCCTGGTCGGTGACCTTCTCCACCAAGTGGCGGTCCGAGAGTGACTGTCGCGAGATGTAGCGCCGGTAGAAGAGCGGGCCGGCCAAGCCGGCCATGAGCACTTCAATGTTGGTATCGGCCGGAAGTTCACCTCGCCGGACTGCCAACTCCAGCCGCTTGCGGGTGGGGCGGCGCTTGGTGTTGATATAGGCCTTGGACAGCGCACGAAATTCCGGTTCGCGCTCGGCCGCTTCGATGAGGGCGGGCATCACCTCGCCCCACTCCTCACTCACCAGCCCCTCGGTCAACTCTCGCAGTTTCGCAATGATGTCTGCGCGCAGATCTTCTGTGGCGGGCGCGTCTTCATCGCAGTCCACGCGCGGAAAAACTTCCATGATGAGCACGTTGCGATCTGCCCAATGGCGATAAATGGTGGTCTTGGCTACTCCCGACCGTGCTGCGACGGCCTCGATGGTGACCCCTGCGAACCCCAGTTCCAAGAGCAACTCCCGGGCGGCGTGGATCACCGCCTGCTTGGACCGCACCACTCGTGGATCCTCCTGCACGGACTCCGGCACGGGTTCAGGCATCAGCGCGTGCCTGAGGACGCAACTCCGCCGACGGATACCAACGCGCTATCAATAATCCCACTCCCACCATCACCACGGCTCCCACCCGGAACCCCAGTTGCATACCGCCCACGAACTCATCCTTGGCGGTGTTCAACAACGACGTGAGTTGGGGATTGGGCGGCGACGCGTACACCAATCCGCCGAGGGCGCCCACGCCGCGCCGGGCCACACTCACCACTGCACCCGATCCTGATGGCAATGACGCTAACGGCCCCGTCATACCGCTGCGGTAATGGCTCGACAAGATGGAGCCCACCACAGCAATGCCCACGGCACCGCCCACCTCGCGGGTGGTGTCGTTGACTGCGGAGCCCACGCCTGCCTTGTCCAATGGCAGGCTGAGTACGATGCCGCCCGAGAGCGTGGGGATACACAGCGCCGGGCCCAGCGCCAACAACACCAAACACATCACTATGTATGCATACGGTGACCGGTGACTGATGAACGAGGTGGCCACCAAGGCGATTGGCATGATGGCAAATCCGGTGGACACCACTCGACGACTGCCGAAGCGAGCCCCCAACTTCGGGCCACGAGGCGAGATGGCCACCATGGTGAAGGCGAAGGGCAGCAAGGCCACTCCCGAAATCAATGGCGAATAACCCCGTACCGATTGCAGATATTGGGCCATGAGGAAGAACATGCCGAACGTGATCATGAACGTGAACGTGACCCCCAGGGCTCCGGCGCCAAAGCGCGGGATGGAGAAGAAACGCACATCGAGCATGGGATGGGTGGCCCGCTTTTCCCATAGAACGAAGCCGATGAGGGCCGCCACACTGAGAATGAACGCGCTCACCGGGTACACAGTGCCCCATCCCTTTTCTGGGCCTTCGATGATGCCGTATAGCAACGATCCAAATCCCACCATGGACAGCACGGCGCCCACTGGATCAAGGGGCTGGGCATGCGCTTCTTTGGACGACGGACAGAGCGTGGTGACCAGCACCAGGGCCACGATGGCGATGGGTACCGATAC
>JAYVGK010000304.1:0-6610 GCA_043772215.1 Acidimicrobiales bacterium
ACTCAGACTCTCACGGTGTGCGCCAGCCTGCCGAAGGTGTCGGCCAATCGTTCGGCGCTGGATGTGGCGCGCCGGTTCTTGGCCGACCTCGCCGTAGTCGACCACTACGGCGAGCTCGCCGCCCTGCCGCCCTTCAATCCGGATCTGGGGGCCAACGATGTGGTGACCGACTGGCGTTGCCGTACAGCCCTGTATCGCCACGCCTTCCAACGCAGGGTCGACATCAAGTGCGAACGAGCCATGTACCACCGTCAGGGCACCCGTGGCTGCACCAAGCGGGTCCTGCTAACACACCATGCCTATGCTGCGGGCCTGGCCGTCGGCATCTCGAGGACCCTAGGTGCCTACGTCACCGCTACGAACACTGCGCCGGTGACGGTCCCGTACACAATATGTGCGCTTAGGTCCTTGGCCAGCGTGGCGAAGTCGTACTCCCGTATCGGTTTGTACAGGCCTACGGTCGGGAGTACGGCGTAGCTGGTGAGCCAAGCGGCCGAGCCCAGCAGGGGGCCCCACCACACCCGAGGTTTGGCTGATGATAAGGCCACCACACCCAATTGCGCCCCCCATGCCAAACCGGTGAGCCAATGGACCGTGTTGTTCGTGGGGCGCACCCATTGGTTTGGGAGCTTGCGGTGCAACAACGCCTCGAGCACTCGTTTGCCTACCAGCCCGGGCGTGGGCGCATCGTCCCACTGCCGCAGCTCAGCCCCGGTTTCCCATGCCCACCAGCCCTGTTCGCCACCGTCGCGCCGATATCGGGTGTACAGCACTGCGTCCATGGCGGCGGTACCTACCCCTGCGGCTGCCAATCCACGTCCGAGGACGCCGAGAGGTGAATTCTGGCCTTTGCCTCTGTGTCCCATGTTTTCCTCAGTTCAATTTCTTGCTGGACAACCATGCAGTGGCAATCGTCTTCGACGACTTCTTGTCGTTGACGCTTTCGGAGTTCAACCCCACGAACTCCTCTTGAGTAAGGGCAGCATCGACCTTGTCGAGAATGTCCTGGGCCTTCTGATCGACCTTGGCGGACACTATGGGAGCAATGTTGTCGGGGAAGAACAGTCCGTCGGGATCTTTGAGAGCCACCAAGTTGTTGGACTTGATGTTTGGATCGGCGGTGTAAATGTTGGCCAATTGGATGTCACCATCCACCAACGCCTTCACGGTGAGTGGACCTCCACTGTCCTCCACTGCCTTGAAGCCTTTAGTGGTGATTCCATACTTTTCCTTGAGCGCAGTAGGCCCGTAGGGCCTGGTTTCGAGTTCGGAGTTGCCGCCCACCGTCATTGACTCTTTGACGTTCTTGAGCGACGCAATGTCGGTGAGCTTGTACTTGTCGGCGAACGCCTTGGTCACGGTCCACGAATTCTGGTCCGATGCCGCAGACGGCTTCAGCACGATAAGACCAGAAGGCATTGCTTTGTTCAGATCACCGAAGACCACATCGACAGTGCCACCGACCGCCTTTTTGTCGAGCGCTTGCAGCAGACTGCCGATGTACTCGGGGAACACATCGATTTTGCCTGCTTTGATTTCCGGGAGGTAAACCTCGCGTTGGCCAATCTGGAACTGACGGCTGATCTTGTATCCACCGGCCTCGAGGGCTTGGGCATAGATCTCGGCCAGCACCTCGTTGGAGTAGTAAGCCTGCGAACCAACGGATAGGCTGGCGCCAGTAGATGCATTGGTACCGGTAGAACTCTTCGATGCGCAGGCCGGCAGCGCCAGAGCGACGGCCACAGAGGCTGCGGCTGCGAAGACGACGACATGACGAGGGAATCGATTACTGAGCAGGGAGGAGAACATGGCTGGGTTCCTTTCAGGGGTTGTCATTTGATCGGGATGGTGCGAACTCCAGGTGGGACGGCAAAGCGTTGTATGGCAGCAAACAACGCCTCGGACAACACGGCCAGCGCAACGACGAGTACCGAGCCCGCCAGCATCTGGGCATAGTCATTGGTCTTGAGCCCACGGAAGATGAATCGCCCGAGCCCGCCGCCACCCACGTAGTCGGCCAGCGTCACGGTGGCCACAACTTGCAAGGTCGCAGACCGCAGACCGCCGAGCAACAATACCGACCCCAGCGGCATCTCTACCTTGTGCACAATTTGCCATTCGGTCATGCCTACGGCGCGCGCTGCTTCCAGGGTCCGGCGGTCCACTGCTTCGAAACCCGTATATGCACCGGCCAGGATGGAGGGAATGGCGAGCACCACCAAGGCGATCAGCGGCGCTTCGATACCGATCCCCACCCTGAGGGCGATGATGGTTATCAGTCCCAATGTGGGGAGGGCACGCAGGCCTCCCGAGACCACCACCACAGTTCGACGCCCCCTCCCGGTATGACCAATGAGGAAGCCGAGGGGTATGGCGATGATGGACGCAATGACCAGAATGGTGAGTGAAATCCGTAGATGTTGCAGGATTCGAACGTCGATGCCATTGGTACCGCCGTAGTGGTCCGAATCGCCTATCCATGCGAATGCATCACGGATGAGCATCATGTCGCCTCGCTCTGCGCCCAGGGCATCAGGAGCCGCCCGATAACCACCAGCACGAAATCGACAAGCACGGCGATGGCGATCGTCAACGCGATGCCCACTGCGATCTCTTCGGGAATGTTGCGCTGCGTCCCATCGGTGAACAGCAAACCGAGGCTTTTGATCCCCAGTACCGCTCCTACCGTGGTGAGGCTCACGGTGCTCACGGCCACCACCCTGATACCGGCGAGTAGAACCGGGCCAGCCAGGGGAAGTTCAATTCGCCAGAACCGAGACCACGTGGAAAAACCCATGGCTGTACCTGCTTGGATCACGTCTTCTTCCACCGATCCAATGGCGTCGGCAGAGGCGCGCACCATGAGGGCGATTCCGTACAACGACAACGCAATGACCACGTTCACGGGATTGCGCAGACCGGTACCAATCACTGCAGGTAGAGCAATGAACAGCGGTAAGGATGGCACCGCATAGAGAAGTCCCAGAATGCTCAACAGCACACTCTTGGTCCACCGGAAACGCGCCGCAATCCATCCGACCGGAATGGAGACGACAAAGCTCAACAGAATTGGAGGCAGCGCAATCAGCACGTGTTGCAACGTGCGCTGACGAATCAGGGCGAGGTTGTCCAAGATCCATTTCACGATGTCGATGGAGATCTGCTGAGCAATCGCTCATCGGTGAGCACCCCGGCCGGTCGACCATCTCGGTCCACCACGAGCATCAGTCCGCTGCCATCGGTGCGAGCCTGGAGAAACAACTCGCGCTTGGCCTTTTGCGCACCGATGAAGCTGGCTACGAATTCGTCCGCCGGATGGGCAAGAATATCGGCAGGTGAGCCGATCTGGGCGATGATGCCGCCACGTCGGAGAATGACCACTTGGTCAGCCAATGCAAACGCCTCGTCGATGTCGTGGGTCACGAACACGATGGTCTTGCCGATGTCGTGTTGCAATCGATTCAACTCCGACTGCAAATCAGCTCGCACGATGGGATCGACGGCACCGAACGGCTCGTCCATGAGCAGGATGTTGGGGTCGCTCGCCAGGGCCCTCGCCACTCCTATGCGTTGCTGCTGGCCGCCCGAAAGTTGTCTTGGATATTTGTCGGCCAACGACCGTTCCAAACCCACCTTGTCCAGCAGTTCCAGGCCGGCCAATCGGGCTAAGCGCTTGGGCACACCATTGAGTATGGGCACGGTGGTGACGTTGTCGATGATGCTGCGGTGGGGTAGCAAGCCACCGGCTTGGAGGACGTAGCCGATACTGCGACGCAGTTCGACCTTGTGGCGATCGGCAATGTTGACTCCATCGATGCGGATGGTGCCGGATGTGGGGTCGATCATCCGATTGATCATTCGTAAGATGGTGGTTTTGCCTGAGCCGGACGATCCCACCAACACCGTGGCCTTACGCGACGGGATGACCAAACTGAATTCCTCAACAGCCAGTGTGCCATCCGGAAACCGTTTGGTCACCGATTCAAATTCGATCATGTTCGGAGCCCATCCTCGAGACTGCCTTCGTGGTAGCGCTTCACATCTATACCCTTCACATCTCTACCCTGGGTGCGCTAGCGATAAACATCGCCATTTACGAGAGGGCGCCCATGAATGCATGGATTTGTGTCACCTGCGGAGTTCAGCAAGCGCCGAGCGAGGTGGCGCCGCCGCACTGTCCAATTTGTGATGACGAGCGCCAATACGTGGGTTGGGGAGGCCAGCAATGGACTACTTCTGAGGACCTCAGGCGCACTCACCACTCGGTGATCCGAGAAGAGGAGCCAGATCTGTTTGGCATCGCCACTGATCCAGCGTTCGCCATTGGGCAACGGGCGCTGCTGATACGCACTCCACACGGCAACGTGATGTGGGACAGCGTGTCCGTGATGGATGACGTGGCATTGACACGGGTGGCCGAGTTGGGTGGAATATCGGCAATCTGCGTGTCACATCCGCATTTCTATGCAGCTGTGGTGGACTGGGCCGATGAATTCGGCGCGCGCATACTGTTTCCCGCTGCTGACGCCCAATGGATCCAACGGCCATCGGATCGGATCGAGTTCTACGACACTGATGCCGAGGTGGTCACGGGGGTGACGGTGGCCCGTATCGGTGGGCATTTTGATGGGGCCTCCGTTGTGCACTGGGCGGCCGGTTCCGAAGGGCGGGGGGTGCTGCTCACCGGTGACACCATCACAGTGGTGCAAGATCGCGAATGGGTGAGCTTCATGTGGAGTTATCCCAATCTCATTCCCCTCGATGCAGCAACCGTAAACGGAATTGCGCAAAGCGTGGAGCGGTTCGATTTCGATCGCATCTATGGCGGTTGGTGGGGCCGTGTGGTGACTGCCGATGGCCCGGCCGCAATCCGACGATCAGCCGATCGCTATATCGCCCGGCTTCGAGGCGGGGCCGAATCCGAACGCTGACCCTTTCCGGGCGAGTGTGGACACCAGCAGGCTTGTGGATGTCCAGCAGCCCTGCAGGAGGTCCACAAACCTGCACCAAGTCCACGCCTGGGCGCAAATAAGGGGGAGGAGCTCCGCCCCAGTTCTTCAAGTCCTGTAAAGGAATTTGAGTGCTGGCACACCAAAGTGGCTCTAGCCACCCCCGGGGTAACTACTTACCCCATTCTTCAGTGACGCACCCAGGAGCAATGCGCCGTCCGCCTCCGTTGCAATCATGTATGCACCGTCAAGAACGGCGCCACGAAGGTCCGATTCGCGCAACCGGGCCCCCGTCAAAAGGCCCCGTCAAGGCCGCTCCAGATAGGTTTGCTCTGCGCAAATCCGCCTCGGTCAAGTCAGCGCCACGAAGACTTGAGCGAGCCAGGTTCTTGTTTCGGAGATCCATCGCCACCAGTCGTGCCCGATCGAAACACCGACCCTCGAACTCCGTCCCCTCACTCAGTTCGCTCCTCAGCAACCGGTCCCGCTTGCGCCACACAATCACCATGGAACACAACTTAGGGATCATGGCGGGTGAGGCAGGCACCAACGCATTGTGAGTGAATCGCACAACCACCGCCGTGTCGCTGCACCTCCAAGCAGGACTGCCAAATTGGGCGGCCCCGCAACGCACGATACGGTCACACCATGAAGGAATGCGCGTCATGAAGGTACGCATCGGATACGGGTTGGGCACCGCTGGCATGGCTGCCGATGCGGCCGGCTATGGCCGGTTCATCGATGACCTAGAACGGCTGAAGTTCGACTCCGTATGGTTTTCCGAGCGCATCAACGGCAACGCCCCGGATCCAGTCGTGGCCATGGCCTTTGCGGCCGGACGCACCACCAAGATCAAATTTGGCATGAGCGTGATGGTGCTCCCCGGACGCAACCCTGTGCTTGTGGCCAAGGAACTGGCATCGTTGGATCTGCTCTCCAATGGACGCTTACTGCCGGCGTTCGGGTTGGGAGTGGCCGATGCCCGTGAGCAGTCCGGCTTCGGGGTTGCTCGGGAGGATCGCGCTCCCATCTTCAACGAGTCGCTGGCCGTGATTCGACGGCTGTGGACGGAAGACTCGGTGAGTCACGACGGCCGTTTCTTCCAGTTCAAGGACATCACCGTTCGCCCCAAGCCCAAGCAATCGCCGCCGGAAGTGTGGCTGGGCGGATTCGCCCCATCAGAATTGCGCAGGGTGGGGCGGTTGGCCGACGGCTGGCTGCCCAGTTTCATCACCCCGTCCGAGTCCGGGGCGTTGGCCAATCAGGTCCGGGCGGCTGCCACCGAAGCCAATCGGGAAATCGATCCGGAGCACTTCGGTGTACTCATCCCGTACTCGTCCGGTGCCCCTCTGTCAGGCACGCTGGTAGAGCGCTTCCGAGGCCGCCGACCAGACATCAGCGACCCTTCCGAACTGTTTCCGGTTGGTATCAAGGCTATAGGCGCGCAGATCAATGGGTTCATCGATCACGGCTACTCTAAATTCGTCCTCATCCCGATCGTGGAGCCCATTGACTGGGCCACTGAACTGGAGTTGTTGGCCACCGAGATACTGCCGTTGGAGAACTAGGCCATACTCACCCACCGTGACCGACTTCAACATGGCCCATGTGCACGAGGCAATCGCCGCCGCCATCCCCGATCGTGACTGCATCGTGTGGGG
>JAYVGK010000305.1:0-7363 GCA_043772215.1 Acidimicrobiales bacterium
CATGGACTCCAACGGTGATGGCATCGGGGATCTGACCGGTATTGAACAACGTTTGGATCATCTGGTGGACTTGGGCGTGGACGCGTTGTGGTTGTCGCCGTTCTACACGTCGCCTATGAAGGACTTCGGTTACGACGTGGCCGACTATTGCGATGTGGATCCAATGTTCGGCACCCTCCATGATGCTCGCTCCCTGATCATCAGCGCACATAGTAAAGGCCTGCGGGTGATCGTGGACTTCGTCCCCAATCACAGCAGCGATCAACATCCGTGGTTCATCGAATCACGCTCGTCTCGCATCAACCCCAAGCGGGATTGGTACTTTTGGCGTGACGGGCCTATCGAGTCGGCGGATCCACAGGCACCGCCCAACAATTGGCTCAGCCACTTCGGAGGTATTGCTTGGACATGGGACACAACCACCGAGCAGTGGTATCTGCACTCATTCCTCAAGGAACAGCCCGATCTCAACTGGCGCAACGCAGATGTGCGAGCGGCCATGTTGGACGTCATTCGATTCTGGCTGGATCAGGGAGTGGATGGATTCCGACTCGATGTGGCTCACTACATCGCCAAGGATCCGCAGTTGCGAGACAACCCGTGGCTGGCCGAGGGCGAGCGCAACGCCGGTCATCGTGACTCTGGCGAGTTCAGTCGGATGGTGCACGTCAACACCCACAGCCACGTGGACATCCACGAGTGGTATGCAGAGTTACGACACCTGATGGACACTCACGAGGTGGTTGAACGTGGGGTCACACAGCGCTACTCCGTGGGAGAAATTCACCTGTTCGACTGGGAGGAGTGGGCCAAATTCTACGGCACTGGTCCGGGCACCAGCCTCACCATGCCGTTCAACTTTTCATTGATGAAGACCGGATGGAATGCGCCAGCGATCCGGGCCGCCATCGAGAGTTGTGAGGCCGCCGTGCCCGCCTGGGGCTGGCCCAATTGGGTGCTCGGCAATCACGATGAGTCGCGGGTGGCCAGTCGATTCGGTAGTGAGGCGGCAGCCCGAGCCGCCATGGTGTTGCTGCTGACCTTGCGCGGCACTCCTACGCTGTATTACGGCGACGAGTTGGGCTTGGTCGACACCCCGATTGCTGCTGATCAGATGCAGGACCCGTGGGGCATCAATGTGCAGGGCTTGGGCCTTGGCCGCGATCCCGAGCGGACACCGATGCCGTGGGACAGTTCAGCCAATGCCGGGTTCAGCCCCCTTGGTGTCACCCCGTGGTTGCCCATTGGCGACCCAACAGTGAACGTGGCGGCCCAGCGCGACCATCCGGACTCGTTCTACTCCTTGACCCGATCGTTGTTGGCCCTTCGGCGCAGTCGTGCTGCGCTGACGGTGGGATCATGGCGTTCATTGGCCACTGATGACGATGCCGTGGTTGCGTTTGAACGTGGTGCGCCCGGGGAACCAACCATCGTGGTGGCAGTTCGGGTGGGAGGAGTGGCGGGCGCAATCCGCCTGGGGGCGGGGTCAGGTACCGTCTTGTTGAGATCGTCCTCCACCCATACTCGTGATGGCGCAGATTTGGCTTCGGTGCAGTTGGCGGCAGACTCGGCGGTGGTGATCGAGCGATCCTGACGTCATGTGTTCAAGGTCGTCAGGCTCCGGAAACGTGACGGTCGGCGATGGCTAGAACTTCATCCAAAATGGCCATACCGTGAGCGATCTCATCGGCTGACGTGGTGCACGGCGGGGTCACGTGGATGCGGTTGAAGTGAGCAAATGGCCACAGGCCGGCGGCCTTGGCTGCCCCCACCAACTCGTTCATGGGAGCAGCGGCCGCACCCGATGCGTTGAATGGCACATACGGCTCACGGGTGTCACGGTTGCGTACCAACTCAATGGCCCAGAACACCCCCATCCCTCGTACATCGCCGATGCAGGGATGATTGGCTTTCAGCTTCTCCATTGCGGGGGCGATGAATTCGGTGCCCAAGGCTCGGGCCCGCTCCACGATGTGCTCACGCTCGAAGATGCCGATCGACGCCACCACCGAAGCGGCCGCCAATGGGTGCCCGGAGTAAGTGAGCCCTCCTGGATAGGGGCGTTGCCGGAACGTGTCAACGATAGGCGCGCTGATGATGACGCCACCTACCGGCACGTAGCCCGAGTTGACCCCCTTGGCGAACACGATGAGATCGGGTGTGACGTCCCAATGATCGATGGCAAACCATTCACCGCATCTACCGAAGCCGGCCATGACTTCATCGGCGATCAACATGATGCCGTTCTCGTCGCACAGCGCTCTCACGCCGGCCAGATACCCCGGTGGGGGGATGATGATGCCGTTGGTGCCCACCACACTCTCCAACACAATGGCGGCAATGGTGGTGGGCCCCTCCACCATGATGGTGTCGCTGAGGTGCTGCAGCGCTCGTTGTGTCTCCTCGACATCAGACGTGGAGTGAAAGGCCGACCGGTACGGATACGGGCCCCAGAAGTGTACGAATCCGGGTGTTCCGGGCTCGCTGGCCCATCGCCGTGGATCACCGGTCATCATGATGGCCCCGGCGGTGGAGCCGTGATAGCTGCGGTAGGTGGTGAGCACTTTGGGCCGCCCGGTGTGGAGACGGGCCATCCGAATGGCATTCTCGTTGCCCTCGGCCCCGCCATTGGTGAAGAACACCATGTCGAGATCGGCAGGGGCATGCGAGGCAATGAGCCGGGCTGCCTCGCTGCGGGTTTCGTTGGCGTGGAACGGAGCAATGGTGCACAACCGATCGGCCTGGGCCTTGATGGCTGCCACCATGGTCGGGTGTTGGTGACCCAAGTTGACATTCATGAGTTGGGAGGAGAAATCGAGGTAGCGCTTGCCGTCGTAGTCCCAGAACCACGAGCCCTCAGCCCCGGCCACCGGTAGGGGGGCGATGAGGTCCTGGGCGGACCATGAATGGAACACGTGGTTGCGGTCGGCGGCCCGTACGGCCTCGCCGTCGGCGGGGTTCAGCGTGGACGGATCAAACGTCATGAGAGTTCCTCCTGCACAAGATGTGACCACATCGTAGAGCGGTTGCGAAACCGTCAGACGCGCACCCCAGCGAGATCTGGACGCTCTGGGAACTTGGGATCGATGCGCTCCAATGCGTCCACCAAGATGGTGAGTACAGCCCAATTCCGATACCACTTGCGGTTGGCGGGCACCACGAACCAGGGAGCATGCTCGGTGGACGTCTCGGTGAGAGCATCCTCATATGCGCGCTGATAATCAGGCCAGAGCTTGCGATCTTCCAGGTCACCCAACCGGAACTTCCAGCGTTTGGTGGGGTCGTTGATGCGCTCTTGGAGACGTCGTGCTTGTTCTTCCAAGGAGATGTGCAACATAACTTTCACCACGCTGGTGCCCGCCTCGCTGAGGCTGCGTTCGAAATGATTGATGAGCCCGTAGCGTTGCCGCCACACCTTCTCCGGGGCCAACTTGCGTACCCGTACCGCCAGTACATCCTCATAGTGTGAGCGGTTGAAGATGCCGATGAAACCGCGCGTCGGGGTCCGCTGATGAATCCGCCACAAGAAGTCGTGGGCCAACTCATCGTCGTTGGGCACGTCGAACGATGACACCTGCATGCCCATGGGGTTGACTCCGCTGAACACCGATTTCACGGTGCCGTCCTTGCCGCCGGCATCCATGGCTTGGAGCACCAGCAGCACCGAACGTTGCTCTTCGGCGCGAAGTCGGTTCTGCAACGCTGCCAAACGGATCATGAGCTCCGCTGAGGCCTTCTCCGTGGTGGCGCGATCACCCGGCGCTTCGGGCGTGCTGCCCGCTCCGATCTTGTCCAATTCGACAGCCGTACCAGGATCGACTCTCCATGTAGCCACACTCGCCAGACTCTTGGCGGCTTTGCGGGGGCTGCTACTGGGTTGATCCGTCTCCGGCGCAAGCGTGTCAACGGACGTATCGTCACCGTGAAACGCAGCAGTACTGGCGGACGGACGGGCTCGTGGTACGGGTGGCACGGTTGGTCATTGTATGTCCGTGCACTCCGCCCCATGGTGTCCATAGCCCCTCACGCCATCCTCACAGGATGGTCACGTCTGGGGCCCCTCCGATGAGGCAGGCTGGGTGCTCGCCAGACTTGGGGAGCTCGTCGTCCGCCTGCGTTGCACACAGCAGGCCGGGGCCACGGGTATATCTCCCATCGAGGAGGAGTCACGCCATGAACAGTTCCAGATCAACTCGTCGCGTAATGGTGGTTGCCAGCTTGGCGGCCTTGGCCATGGGGCCGGCCGCATTTGCCCAAACCGACCCGCCGCCTCCGGTTCAGGCGGCGTCCACGGTGGCTCCGGTGGCCGTACCTGTTGCTGCTCCAGCAGAAACATCTACCGTTCCAGCCCCCGTCGCCACCAACGTTGCCACCACCACCCGCGCCCCGGCTGTCCCGGTCTCCACCAAGGCCAGTGCAACCGCCAAGGCCCCAACCAAGACAACCGCCAAGGCGCCACCGAAATCGGGCGCCACCACCACGGTTGCGGCGGCCACCACGGGCAAGGCCACGCGTACCAAGGCGGGGTTGTACCTCCCCAATGGTCGCCCACCCGCAGCGGCCGCTGGATGGCGGTGGGGCCCAGTGTCATCGAATCCCGAAACTCCGGCTTCTCCCACGTTCGAAGCGGCGTTGGCCAAGGCCAATCCTGGCGGAAAACTGCTCACTGCCCTCATCATTGGTTCCGATGCCCGTCCCGGGGAGAAGTACACCCGGACTCGTGGCGATTCCATCCATCTGTTCGTGTGGAACCCCAAATTGAGCAAGGGCACCCTCATTGGTTTCCCACGCGACTCCTACGTGAACGTTGCTGGCAAAGGAATGGTCAAGATCACCGCTTCGCTGGTCTACGGCGGCCCCACCCTCATGATGGCAACTGTCAACGCCCTCACCGCCATCCCCACAGACCGCTACGTAGTCACCGGATTCGAAGGGTTCACCAAACTCATCAACGAAGTGGGTGGTGTCAACGTGTTGGTGTCCCCGAAGATGAACGAGCCGTTGTCGGGTGCCACGTTCGCAGAAGGATGGTTTGCCATGAACGGCGATGCTGCTTTGGCCTTCAACCGCAACCGCCACGACACCAAGGGTGGAGATTTCGGCCGCTCAGCCAATCAGGCCAAGTTCCTGCTCAACTCCTTGGCCACCATGCGTGAGCGCACCAATGACCCAGCCAGCCTGCTCACATGGGTTAACGCCATCCGTAAGAACGCCGAAACCAACCTCAAGCCAGCCGATATGTTGGCCATGGCTCAGGTCATCCGTCAGATCGATCCGGCCAACATCACTGCGGTGGTGGTCAAGGGAACGCCCGTGATGGTGAAGGGTTCTTCGGTGGTGAAGCTCGACAACGCGGCCAATACGGCGCTTTTCGATGATGTCCGCACAGACGGAATCATTGGCAAGTAGCTGTATTTCACTCTTCGTCGCCCAGGTGGGAGACGTGAGGGATGTGCTCAAGAACGATTCTGGCATTGCCGATTCTCTTGTTGCCGTCGTCGTTGCTCAGCGTCGCGGGAATGGGAGAACGGTGTCACGTAGTCGAAGCAAGGGTGCGGTACCCGTGGCCGATACAACGGCTGCCACCCGTCGTCGCAGTGCCAATGCTCTCGTGGCTGGACGCTCATCTGAATTGGAGCGACTGGTGGCCCATGCGGTGGACACCGCCATCGAGTTCCTTTGCCACGGGGGGCTGCTGGTGCCGCTCGTGATCGTTCATGCACAGGGCGACCCCACGTTGCATCTGTTTGGTGATCCCATGGATGAGAACGTCGATTTGGACATGGCCCTGGCCGATTCCCGGGCCTTTGTCGATTCTCTCGATCGCAACATTGTCCAGCGTTACGTATGGGCCTACGACGGCTACGCCGGTGAAGGTGAAGAGCACAGTGATGCAGTGGTGATGGAGGCGGCGGAGGCCGCCCAACCGCACGGATGGCAATTGGCCGTGCGCTACAAACTGCATACTGGCGGAGCGTCTGCTCTGGACGCATCGGTGCAGGTGGTGGAGGCGTTGGACACACCCCTGAATGGTGCGGGGACCCCTTAGGCGCCAGAGTTAGGCGCCAGAGTTAGGCGCCGTAGTACCGAAACAGCAGTTCAGCCACACACGACGGCTTGGCTGCACCCTCTACCTCGAAGGTTGCCTCCACCGTCACCTGAAGACCACCAGTGACATCGTCGACAGCTTTGAGTAAGGCGCCGATCCGCACGTTGGACCCAACCGGAACGGGGGCCGGGAAGCGCACCTTGTTGGCGCCATAGTTGACTCCCATGGCCACTCCGTCGACCTGCAGCACCTGGGCCAACAGCACCGGCGCCAACGACAGCGTCAGATACCCGTGAGCGATGGGTCCGCCGAACGGGCCGGCCTTGGCTCGCTCCACATCGATGTGAATCCACTGATGATCTCCGGTGGCATCGGCAAACAGGTTTACTTGCTCCTGTGTGACGTTGTGGTACTCGGAGTAACCCAAGTGATCGCCGATGTGGTCTTTGAGGGTTGCGAACGCAAGTCGTGCCATGGGGTTGCAACCTAGTTCACGTGTCAGCAGAAATCCGAGCCGCCAATTGGCCGCATGCGGCATCGATGGAGGTGCCACGATTGCGTCGGATGGTGGCATTGACACCGAGTTCCACCAAGCGATCGCAGAACGCATGCACGATGTTGGAGGGCGTTCCTACGGTTGGGTATCCGGGCGTGGGATTGAGTGGAATCAAATTGACGTGGGCACCAAGCGGACGAGCCAGATCGGCCAGTTCGAAGGCGTCACGGGGCTGATCATTGACACCGTCGATGAGTGCCCATTCAAACGACAACCGCCGCCCCTTGGCCTTGAGGTAGTCCTGGCATGCCTGGATGAGCACCTCTAGGGGGTACGTGCGATTGATGGGCACAATCTGGTTGCGCAGTTCGTCATTGGCCGCATGCAATGACACCGCCAAATTCACCGGAAGATCTTCGCCCGCCAGTCGCTTGATGCCGGGCACCAGGCCAACGGTGGAAATGGTGATATGGCGCGCCGACAAACCGAGGTGGGAATGGAACCTGGTCACTGAAGTCCACATGGCGTCGTAGTTGGCCATGGGCTCACCCATGCCCATGAACACCACGTTGGACAGACGACGCCCCGTGGACTCCGAGCGTCGGCGCGCCACCACCACCTGCTCCACAATCTCGCCCACACTCAAATGGCGGCGAAACCCACCTTGGCCGGTGGCACAAAATCCACATCCCATGGCGCAACCGGCTTGGGTGGAAATGCACACCGTGGACCTGCCGGAGTAATGCATCAACACTGTTTCGATTTGTTCACCGTCGCCGAGGTTCCACAGCCACTTCACGGTGTCGCCGCCATCGCCT
>JAYVGK010000306.1:0-1932 GCA_043772215.1 Acidimicrobiales bacterium
CAGGAGGCGATGGTGTTGTTCCAGGGCCCAACCGCTCGCATCATCGTGGAGCAGCAGTGGGCCGATCGTCTGGAACGCCTGCCCGGGTTACCTGATGAGTTCATCGATTCCACCGACGCTGCCGACGCTGTCCATGCCACTGGAGCAGATCTGGCCCAGGGTGCTAGCAACATCAGAATGAAGGGCCGCACGCCTCCGGGCCGCCAACCTGTGTGGGAGATCGTGGTCGGCTTCGAGACGTATCACACGCCGTTCGCTTGAGTTTGGCCAAGTCAGTCTGAGTTCGCCGGGTCGGTCCTGGGCGTGATAGCCAACGAGCATGACTGTGGATGCACCCAAAGCCCAGATCGGCGTCACCCACGAGGGCCATGTGGTGGTGGTGGAGTTGCTGGCCGGACCCCACAATTTCGCCAGTGTGGACCTCATGAACGAGCTCGGCGACGCCCTCATCGCAGCGCAAGCTGATGGGGCTCGGGCGGCAGTGGTGTGTTCGGAAGGAAAGTCGTTTTGTGCTGGAGCCCAGTTCAGCGGCGCTGGCGGTACCCGGGCGGCAGGGTTCAGTAAGTTCGTGGCCTCCGATGAGGAGAACGCCATCGGCCCGTTCTACGAAGCGGCGGTCCGGATGTTCGAAGTCACCATCCCGATGGTGGCCGCGGTCCACGGGCCGGCTGTGGGAGCAGGGTTCGGTTTGGCCACGGCGTGTGATCTGCGCGTCATCTGCCCGGAGGCGTTCATGGCCACCAACTTCGTTCGCCTCGGCATTCATCCTGGGTTCGGCATCTCGGTGACGCTGCCCGAGTTGGTGGGTCCCGCTCGCGCCGCTGACATCTTGCTCACCGGCCGACGCATCTCCGGCGAGGAGTGCTTTGTCCTCGGATTGGCCAGTCGATTGGTGGCCCGCGACGAGGTTCGGCCCACTGCGCTGGCCCTCGCCACCGAGATTGCCTCCGCCGCCCCCTTGGCCGTACAAGCCACTAGGGCCACCTTGCGTGACGGGCTCTATGCCCGGGTACGGACCCAGTTGGCCCATGAGCGCCAGACCCAGGACCGCTTGTCAGCCACCGCCGATGCCGAGGAGGGCATTGCCTCCATGCTGGAACGTAGGGACCCGGTCTTCACTGGCCGCTAAGCGCAGCGTGTCCCCAAGGAGGGCGGGGTGAGTTCCACCAGGAATCGGGTGGTGAGGGCGTCTACGCAGCTCAGCCCAGGAAACACGCCGTGGCCGGTGCGGTCCACGGGGATGATGGATGCCCCGATCCTCTGGGCCAATTGCTGGCTCCATTCGTGGGGCGTGGTGAGGTCCCATACGGTGCTGATCACCAGCGTGGGACCCGACGCCACGGTTGGTGCCGGTCGAGCGGGACGCGCCGCTACCGGCCAATTGAGACACGATCCCCCGGCGGTGAGGATGTCGAGACGGGTCACAAAATGGGGCGCCACGGTGGCCACACGGGCGCTGAGATCATCCAACTCTGTCTGGGTGGTGGGCATGAACCCATCCCGGCACACGGTGGCCAGATACACCGCCAACGCATTGTCACGAGCGGCGCTATCGGCCGAGGTGAGATCCAATGACGACACCAACGTGTTGACCCGAGTCAGCGAGCCAGTGGTGATGAGGTCACGCAGGATGAGTCCCAACGTGGGCCACCGACTGTCGGTTCGCAGTTCGTTGTCCACCAGCAATTCGAACAGGGTCCGGTCCAGGGTGTACCCACTGCCTGCCACCGGGAACGCCGCCACCTGCGTGGCCAATGCCTCATATCGGATACCGAGGTCGGTACCGTCGTTGAAGGCGCATGACGGTCGGGCGGAGCAGTACTGCAGGAATGACGCCAGCGTCGATTCCCGCGCCTCCAACTGATCGATGATGCGCTGCTCCGGGGTGGTGCCAGGGTCGGTGGGACTGTCGAGCACCATGGCTCGCACCCG
>JAYVGK010000307.1:0-2520 GCA_043772215.1 Acidimicrobiales bacterium
ACGTTGGAGAGCATTGTGGAGAATGCCGCGACGCAATGATGACACTGTGCGATTCGGGTTGTGCTCAATCGTTCGGGTCAGCAACGCATCGAAGTCCTCGAATGATTCGGGCCCATTGACGAAGTTCGCAATGGCCGTCGCTTTCTCACCATTCACTCCGGGCGTGATGTCCACAAGCACCACCGATTTCACCAACTCAGGGGCGGTGTCAGCCAAGGCCAATGTGGTGATGCCGCCTAGCGACATGCCCACCACGGCTTTGCAGCGCGGCGCCAGTACCCGAACGGCAGTGGCGATGTCAGCGGCATTGGAGACCACGTCCACCGAGCCGTGAAGGCCATGGTCGGAGTGCCCGTGCCCAGGCAGATCAATGGCCACCAGCGGGCGCCCCAAGGCCAGCGCCACCGTGTCCCACGTATGGGCGTTCTGGGCGCCTCCATGGAGAAACACCAACTCAGGGTCGCGCTCACCCCAGCACAGTGCGCTGAGCTGTCGTCCATCGCCGAGTGGAACCGACTGGCGGCGGACCATCGGAGGGTGATCGAAGGCAATGCCGTACTCGTGGGCGTTCTCGTGGAACATGGAGAACTCGTCGTAGGGCATTCGGGCGATGTCAGCCATACCCCACATCTTCACTCAATCATCAAGAGACAACCCAAGTCGTGGATGCAAGCCCACTGATGGCGAGACCGTCGGGGTCTGCAGATTGCCACCATCCGGTACCGGGGATGACAAATCGGCTGGATGCGACGATTGTCCGTGGACGACACAGACGGCGCCGTGCCCAATCGAGAACCGTGCTCGACAGCGAGTTGTATGAGTTCATGGCGTCTTCCGATGTTGAGGGCCGTAGTGAGCGACCTAGTGAACAAGTCATCGTCGAGTGGACCCTCAGGGGTACCGCCACCCCCAACATCTTCTCAGGATGGTTCGAACGACCCATTCATGATTGCGTGGTGCGGACGCTTACAGGTCTTGGTGGCGGATGCCGATAGTGCCAATTGCTCCGCTAGGAGCACGTAAGGGATTGCCATGTCGAGCGAACAGTCTCTTGAGGCGCTGATTGCGGCGGCGGTCGATGGGTCGCAACCAGCCTTTGGTGTGCTCTATCGGCAGCTGTCGCCAGCGGTGTCGGGCTACCTACGGGCGCAGGGAGCACGAGAGCCAGAGGATCTGTGTAGCGAGGTGTTCCTCGGGGTGTTCCGCAACATGGCGGGCTTTTCAGGAAGTGGGTCGCAGTTTCGTTCATGGGTATTCAGCGTGGCCCACCATCGGGTGGTGGACGAACGGCGGCGCCTGGCCCGTCGACCAGAGCAGGTGGTTCTCGACGACACGAGCGCGGAACAGTCGCCGTTGCTGCGTGGATCACATACGGACGCAGGCACTGACGCCGCTGAACGGATGGGGACCGAGCGGGTGCTGGAGATATGCGCATCTTTGGTATCGGATCAGCGTGATGTGCTGCTGCTGCGATTGGTCTGTGATCTTTCGGTGGACCAAGTAGCGACGCTGTTGGGAAAGTCATCGGGAGCGGTCAAGGCCCTCCAGCGACGAGCCCTGGCATCCGTCACTAGGAATGTTTCCATCGAGGGCGTAACCCTATGAGCGTCAACGGCGATTACGGGGACGATATGGAAAGCGCTTCGGGACTTGACGATGTGGCAGTGGAGCGACTGCTCACCGGCGATGTCTCAGTTGACCAATTGGGGGCGTTCGTCACAGCGGTACGAGGACTCTCGACTTGCGACGTGCCTCGGCCCTCCGCAGAACTCTCAGCATTCCTCAGTGGGGAAACGGGCGTGAGTGAACTAGCCACCGTCACGGCGATCAGTTCTGGCCGATGGCGACGCCGCGTGATGCTCGCCTCGGTGGCTGCTCTCTTGGCTGGATCGGTGGTGAGTGCGGCGGCTGCCGAGGTATTGCCCAGTGTGGTTCAGCGGCCACTGGCGGCGATCGTCAACGCGTTGACCCCGTTCGAGTTACATCCACCTAGGCACACAATGAGACCGGTGCCAGAAGTACCTGTCGCCGTCGGGTCCACCGTCGCACCGACCAGTAGTGCGCCGACCAGTAGTGCGCCGACGATCCCGGGTCCGACAACTATCCCGGCTCCGACAACATTTCCGGCCCCAACAACGCCGGTAGCTTCGACGATGGTCGTTGCTCCGGAGATCCTTTCCCCACACCAGGACTCGCCCCTGGCCACGAGTACGTCGACCCCTCCCGGTGGTCATGCGAGGGACACGCTGGTCAAGCCCGAGCCCGTCGCCACGGTACTCAGTGGTGAGGTTCGTGCACCGAAAACACACCGTAAAACCAAAGCATCGAAGAGCAAAGCGGCACCACCTGCATCGCCAACGCCAAATACGACACGACCCCCACTGCTGGTGCCTGCCGCTGATGAAAATGGTCAGGGGAACACGAAGGACAAACATCCCGAGCAGGGTGGAACCGGCGACCAGAACAAGTCCAACAAGGCCAAGGAGTCCGGCAAACCCACCGAGCCAACCGATCAACAAC
>JAYVGK010000308.1:0-1763 GCA_043772215.1 Acidimicrobiales bacterium
CCGTCGGTCACCAACAACACCTGGGTGACGCCCTCTGCCACCAGGAACCGCTTCGACGCCCGCAGCGACTGATACGTGTCTCGACCCTGAACCTCCCTGCGGATGGCTGCATCCGGTACCCCTTGGGCGATGAGGTAGCGCGCCGACGCGCTGGCCTCGGTGGTGACATCACCCGCCTGCCTCCCACCGGTGACGATCACCATGGGCGCCAACCCGGCCCGATACAGCGCCAGTGCGTGATTGAGGCGCGCCTTCAATACCGGCGAAGGACGTCCGTTGTACTGGGCGGCGCCCAACACCAGGATCGCTTGCGACGGCCGCCTGCCGTCGGTATGCGATGCCGACCACACCTCCACAAAGGTGGCACTCAAATACAACACCACCACCAGCAGGGCCAGGCGCTTCATCCACCACCACGGGCTGAGTATCCGAGGCACGCCCACCAGACGTAGGAGTCCCACCTACCCGAGGCGCTCCTGCGCTGCCCGCACCCGCTGCGTGCTGGCGTCGCGCCCCAGCAGTTCCAACGACTCAAACAATGGTGGCCCAACCGTGCGCCCCGTGACTGCCACCCTGATGGGCGCCTGGGCCTTCCCCAGTTTGAGCGCATTGGCCTCGCCCAAGCGCTCCACCAGGCTCTTGAGATCCTCAGCCGTCCACTCCACATCGGCGGCGGCCGCCAGGAACCCATCCAACATCTCCGCTGCCCCCTTGCCGGTCGCCATCGTCTTGTCCCACGACTCTTGGTCCATCACCGGCTGGGCAAACAAGAAATCCACCACTCCCGGCACCTCGGACAGCAACCGAACACGCTCCTGCACCATGGGAGCAATGGCTCGGAACACTGTTTCGTCGAAATTGGCGGCCGGGAAACTGGTGCCACTGAACGCTCCGGTGAGCCACGGCCGCGAACGCTCCAGGAACTCGTCAACGCTCAGCGCGCGTATGTATTCACCATTGAACGCTGACAACTTCACCAGGTCGAAGAAGGCGGGCGAGGAGTTGACGTCCTCGAGACGGAACTCATCAATCATGGTCTGCACACTGATGATTTCACGATCTTGCCCCGGCGCCCAACCCAGCAAAACCAGATAGTTGCGCATGGCCTCGGGCAGGATGCCCATGTCGCGGTACTCCTCCACCGCAACTTTGTCGCGCCGTTTGCTGAGCTTCTGGCGCTTTTCGTTGACCAGAACCGGCACATGGGCAAAAACCGGTAAAGCCACCTCGGAGGTGAGGGCCTGCCACAACAGCACTGCCTTGGGAGTGTTGGGCAGATGCTCCTCGCCGCGCACCACATGGGTGATGGCCATGTCGATGTCGTCCACCACATTGGCAAGGATGAACATGGCCCCACCGTTACTGCGCTCGATGATGAAGTCTTCTATGGTGGCGTTGTCGAAGGTGGGCTCGCCGCGAATGAGATCGACAACGGTGGTAGTGCCCTCGTCCGGGGTACGGAAACGCAATGCCCGCCCGTCCCCCGACGTGAGATCACGATCACGACAGAACCCGTCGTAGCCGGCGTGCTCCCCGTCCTTACCCAGCCGCTCCATGTTGCGCTCTTTGACATCGGCACTCTGGCAATCACAAAAGTACGCCTTACCGTCTGCGCGCAGACGAATGGCGGCTTCGGTGTACAGATGAGCGCGCTGGCTCTGGAACAACGGCCCTTCGTTCCAGTCCACTCCCACCCAGCGCATGGCACTCTGTATGCCCTCCGTCCACTCGGTACGGTTGCGCTCGGTGTCGGTGTCCTCGAT
>JAYVGK010000309.1:0-3118 GCA_043772215.1 Acidimicrobiales bacterium
GCGAGATCATTGTGGTGGAGGAGAAGAACCCCACTCTGGAATGGTCGGTGAAAGATGCGCTGTATGCCAATGCCGAACGTCCCACCGTGGTGGGCAAACGTGATGAGCAGGGCAGCCCGTTGTTCCCCCCATTTGGTCACCTCGATGCCGACGCCATCTTGGTGCCGCTACGTCGACAGTTGGTACGCGTACTTCCGGATATGGCACAGCGTTTGGCGCCGCTACCGGCGGCTGCTCGGCCCCGAATTGCCCTGGACGTGGCCCGGTCACCATTCTTCTGCTCGGGTTGCCCGCACAACTGGGGCACCAAGGTCCCCGAAGGCTCGCTGGCCGGTGCGGGTATTGGATGCCATGCCATGACCATGTTGATGGAGCCCGAGCGTGTGGGCGAGTTTGGTGGGGTGGGGGCCATGGGTACCGAGGGGGCGCAGTGGATTGGTATGGCCCCGTTCGTGGGGCGAAAGCACTTCATCCAGAACCTGGGCGATGGAACGTTCTTCCACTCCGGTCATTTGGCCATCCGCTCGGCGGTGGCGGCCAATGTCAACATCACTTACAAACTGCTGTACAACGGCACTGTGGCCATGACCGGCGGCCAACATGCCCAAGGGTCGATGCCGGTGCCAGCAGTAGCGCGATTGTTGCTGCTCGAAGGCGTGAGACGCGTCATCGTCACCACCGTAGATGTTGGCCGGTACGCCAAGTTGCGCAACGGCGCAGCCCTCCCCAAGGGAGTGGATGTATGGGACAGAGAGCGCATCGTGGAGGCCCAGGAAGTGCTTTCTGCGGTAGAGGGCGTCACCGTGCTCATCCACGATCAGGCATGCGCGGCCGAGACGCGTCGGGCTCGTCGGCGGGGCAAAGCAGCTACTCCGAAATTCAAAGTCGTCATCAACCAACGCGTTTGTGAGGGATGCGGTGATTGTGGCGACGTGAGCAACTGCCTTTCCGTACAACCCTTGGACACGCCATTTGGCCGCAAGACCACCATCGACCAGGCCTCGTGCAACATGGATCTGTCGTGCGTGAAAGGAGACTGCCCATCGTTCATGACAGTAGAAGCGCGACCGGGGAGTGGCCATACGGGCGCAGATGTATTGCTGCCACCGTCAGTTCCTGACGCGCATCGTCTGGTGGATCCGGGTGACTGCACCATCCGTATGCCGGGCATCGGAGGTACGGGTGTGGTCACCATCAGCCAATTGGTGGGCACCGCCGCCATGCTCGACGGACTCACCGTTCGGGGCTTGGACCAAACCGGGTTGTCCCAGAAGGCCGGGCCGGTGGTGAGCGATCTTCACGTGCGTCGATCGACGGACGAGCCGAGGTCAAACAAGGCAGTCGCCACTGGTGTGGATCTGTACCTTGCCTTCGACCTGTTGGTGGCTGACGCCCAAAGCAATCTCGACACGCTCTCACCACAGCGCACCATCGTCGTTGCATCAACTTCTGCCACGGCCACTGGCGAGATGGTGATTCATCCCACCATTGCCTACCCCGACATTGCGGCATTGCGTGCACGTCTGGAAGCAGTCACCCGGCCCGATGCGAGCCGTTGGGTGGATGCTGCGTATATGGCCCAGGCGTTGGTGGGCGATGGCCAAGTGGCCAATGTATTTCTGCTTGGGGTGGCATATCAGGCCGGTGCACTGCCCGTAGCGGCGGCGTCGTTGGAGAAAGCCATTGAACTCAATGGGGTGGCAGTTGAGCACAACCTGGCAGCATTCCGATGGGGTCGTGCCTGGGCTGTTGATCCGGTGGGCGTTCAGCGGATGGCTGCGGGCCGCAAGCCAGCGCTCACCACGCCCGCAGTGGCATTGCCGAAAGAGTTGGCTACGCAGGTGGCGGCGTTTGGTGAAGTACTGGAAGCACCCATTCGTATGCGTACAGAAGATCTGTGCGCTTATCAGAATGTCAGGTACGCACAGCGTTACCTAGCGACCTTGGCTCGGGTCCGTGAGGTAGAGCAGCGAGTACGGCCAGGTTCGGCGGTGCTCACCGATGCCGTGGCGCGCAACCTGTACAAGTTGATGGCATACAAGGATGAGTACGAAGTAGCGCGGCTATTGCTTTCCAGCCAGGCCACTGCTGAGGCCGAGGCGGTGGGTGGGCCAGGCGCCAAGGTGGTGTGGCATCTGCATCCACCGATGCTGCGCTCGATGGGTATGAACCGCAAACTGAAGCTGGGGGCATGGGCTCGCCCGGTGATGTCGGGTCTGGCCCGGGCCAAGGCGGTAAGGGGTACACCGTTGGACGTGTTCGGTTACGCCCCCATGCGTCGTATGGAGCGCACACTGGTGACCGAGTACACGGCCGCACTTACCGCAGTGTTGGCCAAACTCGGTGAGGACAACTTCGATGAGATCGTGGCCATTGCAGAGTTGCCTGATGGCGTGCGCGGTTACGAAGACCTCAAGATGCGAAGGGCCGCTGCGTATAGGGAGCAATTGGCATTGCGGGTGGCGGCCATCGTCTGAGGCCGCACTCGGAGGTGGTGACGTGTAGACCCTTGGCCCAATTCTCCTTGAGCACGGACTTCCGCGTTTTGCCCTCACTTTGGCGGACCTGGTCAGCGGGAACTGGTCAAGGTGGCAAGAGAGTGACGGCGCATCTTATGGCGCCAGATGCTTTTTCACTGGGGAACGGGTTCTCGCCTCCCCGAATGATCGTGTTGCGGGTTCGTTGCGTCGACCGCTACAGCAGAAGCCAGTGTCACCTTCAGTGAAGTTCTCTTGCGCACAATGACCAAGAAGTGACCGAAGGAGGCGGGCACCTGATAGGAACAACTGATGCCTGCTGAAACTCGCTCACTCACCGACACCGTCATTGCCATTACCGGGGCAGGGTCCGGGATTGGCGCGGCCACCGCCCGCCTACTCGTGGAAGCGGGCGCCAAAGTTGCTCTGGGGTCGCGCCGCATGGAGCCGATAGCGGCGCTGGCCGAGGAACTGGGTACGGAGCACGCCATCGCCGTTTCCATGGACGTCCGCCTCCCGGCAGACAACCATCGTTTGGTGGCGGCTGCGGTGCAACGCTGGGGCCGTTTGGACTCGGTTGTACCAAATGCCGGCATCGGCGCTTACGGCAGCATCTTGGATAGCGACGATGCGTTGGTGGC
>JAYVGK010000310.1:0-2293 GCA_043772215.1 Acidimicrobiales bacterium
CCAGCGGGGTGTTCGGATTGGGGGTGAGCTCGTACCGGGTCCAGGTACTGAGGGCGCCGAAGTAGGCCTCGAGGCCCTGCGGGTTGGCGGTCTGCGCAACCATCCATCCCGTTGGGGCCTCTAGGGCGTCGGACAACGTGGGCGCGTTGAGCGTGGACGCTCCCCGGATGGGGCTATCAGGCGCCAGCCCACTCATCAGCGCGCTTATGGCTAGGAAACCGATGGACATGATGACGGCGATGCGGTCGGGCGTGCTGCGGGGGCCGTGGGTAGGCAGTTGCATCGGGGCCCGGCGAATTCCAGCCAACGATGGAATGTGAAGGCCCAGTAGGTGCACCCATCGAGTCACTGACCATGTGGCAATCACGTAGAGCACCACGGTGGCCGGGGCCGAAGTGATCACCGCAGTGACGCCTCCGGGAGCTAGGACAGGGCCAACCAAACCCACTGCACTGAGCAGCGTGTCCACCGCTACCGCAGTGAGCAGCGTGAGGATCAGGCCACCCAGTTTACGAGCGGTGCGGCCCGCCGCAGTGATGCGCGCGGCGTTGTTACGGGAGGGGTCGACGCGAGCCAACACAAGCATCACGATCGCCACCACGAACACGGCCACGATGAAGCCGCGCCTCTCGTTGAGTGCCCGGAGATCCACGATGACGGGGTTGGTGTTTCCGACTAAAAAGATTCCGTGCGTGTTGGTGCCGCTGATAGTGGTGAAGAAACCAGCAAGGGTTGAACCCCACGGGTTCACTGCACCACCGAACGGAAATTGAGAACCGGTGAGCAACGCAACACTGAACAGTGGTGCCCCGAGTGCGGTGACGGCCACCACGTTGCGTAGGTCAGCGGCGAAGGCCGTACCCCAGAGCAACACGACGGTTGCGGCAACGGCCACAGGAAGGGCCACCAGATCGGGACGCCACAACGATGTACTGCCACTGGTGAACGCAGGGGCCAGTCGGCTGATCAACAGTGCACATACGGTGAGGATGCCGCCTACCACTAGATCGGTATTGCGGCTGGTGCCGATGCTCCTTGGTTGGCGGCGAGCTGAGGTAACGATGAAGACCACCGGCGCCAACACAATAGCCAGTACCCCAAATCCGGTGATGTTGGTGGGGTGCAAGTTCAACAGATCACCCAGTACCACCGGCAGATAGCCAACGATCAAGACCCCAATGGCTCCCACCCGCCAATCCAGGTTGCGACGAACTGGTTGCACCGCCAGGACTACTTCGGGTCCCGGAGCGAGGTCTGTGGGCTCTCCGGACGGCGCCTGAGCAAACATTCCTGGCTCGTGTAATCCCGTAGCGCTCTGGGGTGCCGTACGACCAGCGTTGGGATCGTGATCGATCACCTGAGCCACACCGCTGGCGGGCACCCAGATGACGCCGGTGTCGCGCGCTTCGAGGCGGGCCTCGGCGCGAGTCATCTCTGCAGGCACGCCGGGCGCAGTTGCTGTTTCAGTGCCCGGGATGTCCATCTGTGGCAGCGTGGCGGCCGAGTCGCAATGCACCACCGTGAGGGGCTCAGTTGGAGTTGACAGTTGCACCGCCAGAGTGGCGGGCGGGCCACCATTGACGTGCTGCGCCGTGAGGGTGGCGCCCGGTTCGGATTCGTTGCGGTAATCGACGAGGGTGCCGGGGGCCGTCACAGGCACCGGTCGACTGAGGAGTTTCAGGCCGATCTGGCGGTCGCTGGTAATGAAGCTGGCGTGGCTGCTGAGATGGGTCTGGATACCCGACGGGTGGGCCGCCGTGGCTGGTCGTGGCATTTCCCGGGGCGCAACATCATTGGTGGGGAAGTGATCCGTCGTCAGTTCGGGGACTGGTTCAGGTACTGGATCTGGTTCCCGCAACGGGAAAGGGACCGTCATGGCGAAAGGCTCTCGGTTCATCAACGCAGTCACATCCACCGGAGTCGGCAACCACGCTATCGGAAGGGCTTGCGGACCGGCTTTCTGAGGGGCCTTCTGTGGGGCTTCCGGCGATGGTTGCTCCGCGGCTACCTCCGGCGCAGGAGCGGGGAGTAGTGGCGCCGGAGGATCGGCCTGCACTCTGTCGTCGGGGTCGTTGAACATGAGCTCCCGGCCGAACCGGCGCTCCTCAAGAAACGACCGTTCCTCGTTCTCCCTGGACATCGATTGCGTCATCGACAACGGCGATCACGGCCTTGAGTACACGCTTGAGCACCCCCAAGTGCACTCGGCTGGTCCTATGAGCTTCCAGCAACACAGCTGCGCGTCGCTACGATGTTGGGGTGAGCACGATTCCGCTATGAGCGTAGGGACAGG
>JAYVGK010000311.1:0-12467 GCA_043772215.1 Acidimicrobiales bacterium
CGTCACCGGGAGGTGGACGAACTCGATTCCGTGGCGCTCCACCATGTCCCGGCAGTCTTCGTGGTTGGACACCACCAGCGGGATATCGACCGCCAATTCCTTGGCACTCCAGCGGTACAGGAGGTCCAGCAGGCAATGGTCAAATTTCGACACCATGATGAGGATGCGCTGCGGAACCGACTCGGGCCGTATGGTGAGGTTGCCGCCGAAGCGCGAATGGGCAGAGTAGAGATGCGCCTTGATGGCGTCGAGGTCACCCAGTTCCGTTTCGAAGCGAGTCCGTAGACAGAACAGCCCGGTGATGGGATCGCTGTACTGAGCGTTGTCGAGGATGTTGCCCCCGGCATTCAACAATCCTTCGGCAAAGGCATGGACAATGCCCGGTCGATCAGGGCAGCGGACGGTCATCACGTAGCGGTGCATGGCTGTGTCACCGTAGCCAAGCTGAGGCTGGCCCAACACCCATTGCAGTGGGGGCAACGCGGTAGCGTTGGATTGTGTCAGGTGGTGTTGGTCCTCGAACCCTTATTGTGGGGTGCGGCGCATTGACTCGTGAAATCCGTGCTGTTCTGCGCCAATTGGGCCCCGGAGCGGAGCGCATCACGGTGGAGTACCTTCCGGCGTCGTTGCACAATCGCCCTGATCAGATACCGGCGGCGGTTGATGCCATACTCACTACGCTCAGCCCTTTGTATGCACACCTAGTGGTTGCGTATGCTGATTGCGGCTCCGGCGGTCTGTTGGATCCGGTGTTGGCCCGCCATGGGGCCACACGGCTGCCCGGTGCTCACTGCTACGAGTTCTTCGCTGGCGTCTCTGTGTTCGCAGCCATGGCCGAGGAGGAGCCGGGCACGTTCTACCTCACGGACTTCTTGGCTCGACAGTTTGAACAGTTGGTGTTCGTGGGATTGGGGATGGACCGTCACCCGGAACTTCGAGACCTGTACTTCGGGAACTATCGCCGAGTGGTGTTGTTGTCACAGTCCTGCGACTCAGCTCTGGTGGACATGGGTCGATTGGCCGCTGACAAGTTGGGTTTGCAGTTCGAGCATCGCCATGTGGGTCTGGATCCATTCACCAGCGCGCTTACGGGGTTGTTGGCATGACGGCGCAATTGATTACGATCTACTGGCGAGACATCCCCACGCAGGTCAATGCTCAGATGGGTCGCGTCCGGCACCGAGCGGCGTTGCCGCACCGATTCATGCGCGCCGTTGGTCAGGCAGCCATGGTGGCCGAGATCCATACATCGCACGAGTACACACTGGAGTGGCGGCGCGAGACCCGGGCCTGCGGCGTGGACTTGGAGGCCGAAGCCACCACCGAGGCGGCCCGCATCAACACGGTTTTCACCCGGGCGCACCTGGCCGCCGTGGTGAGTACCGGGGGCTTCGAGCCGGCCAACACCCGCGCAACCAGTGTTCCCACTACAAGACTGGGTCAGATGGGGGATCTTGTTGGGGAAGATCCCCATATGGCCAATGTTCCCAAACGAGAATCCAGTTCTGACCCAGTCTTGTAGTGCCAGGCGGGGCGGGGTCAGTCTCGGGGGCGGCGGCGCGACGTTCGGCCACCTTCGGCATTCACGGTAGGGGCCGAATTTGCCAAGACGCCGATGACCGAAATCACGGTGTCGGCGGTGGGCCGGGGGCCCTGAGACCGGGTATCGATGGCCACTCGCATGGCGGCCAGATGCTCGGGCGACGTGCCACAGCACCCACCGATGATGGCCGCCCCCGCATTCATGGCCAACTCCGCATAATTGGCCATCAACTCTGGAGTACCTGAGTAGTGGATGTCCACCCCGCGAAATTGCGGAATGCCACAATTACCCTTGGAAATGTATGCGTGCTGAGGATGTGACCCGGTCATCTCCAGTAGCGACACCAGGATGTCTGACGCCCCCACACCGCAGTTGGCCCCCATGGCCACAGGCCCCACCGCCAACCCGTCGAACACGGGCCCCAGATCCCCGGGCATCAGTCCCATCATGGTGCGACCAGCGGTGTCGAACGAGCATGTGGCCGTATACGGAAGTCCCGCAGCAATTGCCCCATTGGCAGCAGCACGGATCTCTTCGATGGCCGACATGGTCTCGATCCACGCCACATCGGCGCCGCCTGCTTTGAGTCCTTCCACTTGCTCACCGAACGTGTCGATGGCTTCGGTTTCGGTGAGCGCACCGAGCGGCGCAAACAACTCCCCGGTCGGTCCCACCGACCCGGCCACGATGATGGGACGTCCGGCGCCGTCGGCCACTTCCCGGGCCAACTCGGCCGCCCGCTGTGCCAACTCGAACACTCGGTGTTGGGCCTTGTGCAGCTTGAGGCGGTGACGATTGCAACCGAAGGTGTTGGTGAGGATGATGTCGGCGCCGGCATCCACAAAGCGCTGATGCAGCAACTTCACCTTTTTGGGTGAGTCCACATTCCAGAACTCGGGCGGTTCCCCGGCCTCGAGACCCATGGCAAAGTAGTTGGTGCCGGTGGCACCATCGGCCAACAGCACACCCTTGGCTTGGATCAACTCGGCAAGGGAAGTACGCATAGGAATGCCAAGAATACCGGTCAGCCGTTGATGATGCGATCGCTGAGCGTGTTTCGCCGCACGGTGAACCACCGGCGACATCCGCCATCATGGAACCAACGCTCGGTGGACGGGCCCGCCACATTGTCGAAGAACCACAAATAGTCCACGTTTCGCTCACCGGGGTCAGTGACCGAATCGGGCACGGTGGGCAGTTCCCCGCCGAAACGGTACTCGTCTACGCTTCGTTCGCCGCAGTTAGGACAGGCAATGGTGAGCATCAGCGCGTACCTGTGGATCCTTGATCGGCCATGGGATGGTCGGCGGCGAACCGGGACAGGGAGAACGGGGCGATGAGGGGCGGCGTGTCCCCGGTGGCAATGTATTGCGCCATCTGCTCGCCACTGGCAGGAATGGCCTTGAACCCCCAGGTGCCCCACCCGGTGGTGATGCAGAATCCGTCCACCCCGGTGCCTCCCATGATGGGCGAGAAGTCGGCGGACACATCGCAGATGCCGGTCCATTGCCGCAATACCCTGAGGTTGCGGGTGAACGGCAACAGATACGCCACCTTGGACGACACATTGGCCAGTGTTTGGAACGACGTCTGCATGGAATAGGTGGGTTGCGGTTCGAACTCGGCCCCCATCAACAACTGTCCACGCGCCGTTTGCGATACGTAAGTGAGCAGTTCGGTGGAACTCACGATGGGCCCCAAACCCTGGGCATAGCCATTGGTGACGAAGGCCTGCAGCGGGTGGGTACGAACCGGGAGGCGGACCCCCGCCATGGCCGCCAACTGCGTGACCTTTCCGCCCACGGCACTCATGACCATGCCGGCTGAGATGGGGCCATTGGGCGTGACGACACCGGTAACGCGATCACCATCACGTAGTAGGTCGATCACCGGTGTGTGCTGGTGCACGTGGACACCGCGCTGCATGGCGCCCTGGGCGTAGGCCCACACCACCCGATCGTGGCGGGCGGTGGCCCCACCGGGGTGATACGACCCGCCTCGCACGGGATAGCGACCACCGCCGGAGAGGTCCAACTGCGGACACAGCGCCTTGGCCTCCTCAGGGGTGATCATCACCGTTTCGGTGCCACACGCCGTATTCACCAACGATCGGGCACGCTCTGCGCGCATACCAGTTTCGGTGTGTACCAACCACATGAGGCCCTTGGTGGCATGCATGATCCAACAGCCGGTCTCCGCCTCCAACTGGTTGTAGAGATCAACGCTGTGCTGGTAGAAGCGCACCGACTCGGGGATGCCGTAATTGGAGCGGATGATGGTGGTGTTACGTCCCGAGTTGCCCGAGCCGATGTAGTTGGCCTCCAACACCGCCACATTGGTGATTCCATGACGGGCGGCCAAGTGATATGCGGCCGACAACCCATGGCCGCCACCACCCACAATCACGACATCATAGGTAGGCTTAGGATCTTGCCACTGTAGACTGAGGATGGTCTCCACGAACTCGTTCATTGCAAACGCTCCATCAGTTCGTGCACGTAGGGCGTGGCACACATCACCAGTACGCCGTCGTCCTTGAGATACAGCTTGGCCGGAACGAACGCCACCAACCCTTGGGCCAGCACGGGTCGCTGCTTCGGAAGTTGCCACTCTATATGTGGCTCTACGAGTTTGTGGAACACTGCCCAGGTGACCCAAACCCCCGACATGGCGTACTCGTCCTCCACAATGGCGTGCGGGTCGGCTACTGCGGCAACATCCACCCCCCCGTCAAGCACCAGTGCCTCATCTGCTGCAATACGCAACAACTGCGGGGTCACCAATGCCAACGCATCCAGGGCCGCAGGCAGGGCCACCACCCGCTGGCCGGGGATGACATCAGCGCCGAGCACGGGTGCCTTCAACGTCGTAGAACGGCGTTTGCGCCAGGGTGGCCACCCGACCGGCCACCATCACGGTGTCCATCAGTGGCTGATCCGGTGACCAGCCTCGTTTCAGCCACCCCAGCATCACCGAATGACCCAGTAGCGGCGAGGCAAACGACGTACTCACGTGGCCCAGAATTTCACCCTCGACGGTGATCGGCGAACCCTCCATGGGTGCCGGATGGTCCATGGTGAGGGCGATGAGCCGGCGACTGTCGGGCAGACCTTCGGTTCGCTCCAACGCCTCCTTACCCAAGAAGAATGGTTTGTCCATCTTTACCGCCCACTGGTGATGGATACGTCGCGGTGTGGTGTCCATGTCGGTGTCCATGCCCACGATGACGTGACCCTTCTCCAACCGCAAGCCGAACAATGCTTGCAAACCGTGGGGGCGAATACCGAGATCGTGGCCGGCGGCCATCAACGCCTGCCACAACTCCACCGATCGATGGGCCGGGTGGTGCAACTCCCACGACGCTTCGCCAGTGAAGCTCAATCGCATCACATGGCACGCCACTCCGGCCACCACATCGTGGCGGTGCTGCAAGAACTTGGGGGGTTCAGCCAAACCAACGCGCTGTAGCAACTCTGCAGCCAACGGACCGGTGACGTTGATGGCCGCCAACGCCATGGTGCGGTCCATGATGCGTACGTCGAGATTCCATGTTTCGGCCCAGTCTCGCACCCACATCTCGGCATTGGCCGCTCCGCCGGACGTGAATGTGAGTACAAAACGAGAATCACTCTCACGTATGATCATGCCATCGTCGATGAGGTGGCCGCGCTCGTTGAGCAGCAACACATAGCGCGACCGGCCCACCTTGATGTCGGCCACATGGGTGGGATACAGCCGCTCCAACAACTCCACACTGTCGGGGCCGGTGACGATCATCTTGCCCAACGTGCTCACATCACCGATGGACACCGCCTCACGCACGGCCCAGTACTCAGCCACGTGATCGCCGTAGTTCCACGGTCGCCACCAACTGCCGAAGCGGTCCATGTTGGCCCCCAACTTGATGTGCTCGTGGTGCAGCGGCGAGCGACGCCACGCATCCACATATACCCCAGCGCCCGCTTCGCCCAACGTGATCTGGCGTGACGCAGGGCGGGCAGTGAATGGGAACGCAGGTGCACCCGATTTCTCGGCAACGAACGCTCGTACATGGGGCAGACACACCGACCCCTGACAGGTACCGGTACCGGCCAAGCTGGACCGTTTCACCAACTCCACTTCGTTGAAGCCGCGCGCCCACACCCCTTCCAAATCCTCAACAGTGGCCTTGGAGCACGGGCACACCACCCCGGACGTGGGACATACCGGAAGCTCGAACGCCTGGGCTGCAGGGCCCACCACCGACACAGCCGGGTCATCGGCCATCCGGGCCAAGACATCGCGCGGTGATCCACCCAGACCAACAACGGCGGTATCGCACGGATAGACGCGCTCTTGGCCATGGTCATCCACTACCACCGCACTCACCGCCCCCACGCCGTCGAAGCGCACCAGGGTGCCCACTGCCACCGTGCACTGCAGATTGCTGGGTGCCTCGCCCACGGCCACCACGGTACCCAGATCGGCCCCGGCTTCATGAAGGATCTTTGCTGCTCGGCGGGTGAGAATGCCGTTGAGGTGGCTACCGGTGCACACCGGATGCAGTTCGGCCGCCCCGGTGGCCACCACCACGTCAATGGCGTGGATATGCAACATACCCGTAAGCGTACGTACCACCACCAGTGGCCCCGAGTAGATCGCCACTGCCTCGTTGCCATCCTTGGAGTCGATGACAGTTACGTGTCGCCCCTGCGTTCGCAGGTCGCCCGCTGCGGCAGTGCCACTGTCACCAGCCCCGATGACCACCACATCAGCGTGTTGGCGGGTGACGGCAATGTTCACATCGCTCTGGGAATTGAACATTGATGGTGCCCCCACCGCAGGATGGCGAGTGACCACCATGCCCGGACGAGCCAATGTTTGACAGGTTCGTACGAATGCGGTGCCGTCCACCTCGGCCACGCAGTTGGGGCAGTCCCCGGCCAAACACAAACAGCCGCCAGGGCGCACCGGCTGACCGGCCCGTAACAACGCCAAAGCCACCGAGTCCCCCTGCTCGAACTCAATTGGCTGGCCATCGACGACGATACGCATGGTCAGTCCCTCATGCGGCGGCCGGCCGGATCGAACAGCGGTTCGTGTTGCAGGCGGGCCGGTCGACGTACGCCGATGATCTCGATCTCGAAGCCCTCCGTGCCGGGTGCCGACAGGTGAACGGGCACGTAGCCAAGAGCCACCGACTGCTTCACATAGTGGGCGTAGCCGCCGCTGGTGATCCAGCCCACCACCTCACCGTTGTGCCAGATGGGCTCATCGCCAATGACGTCAGCAGCGTCGGCACCTTCACCAACGTCAACCACGAAGGTGACCAAACGGCGCTTGGGTCCTTCCTTCATTTCCTCCTGTACGGCGGCCTTGCCGATGAACTCGTGATCGAACTTGAGGTAGCTGTCGATACCAGATTCGAGCGGCGTATAGATGGGGCGGTACTCCCGGAACCATGTGCCGAAGCTCTTCTCCAATCGCAACGACAGCAGTGCACGCATGCCAAAATTGCGGATACCGAACGGTCCTCCAGCCTTCATCAGCAAGTCGTACAAGTGCACTTGGTACTCGGGGGCCGTCCACAGTTCGTAGCCCTGATCGCCGGAGTACGTGAGTCGCCCCATCATCACCGGAATCATGCCCACGTTGACCTGCTTGAAGTCCATGAACTTGAACGAGGGGGTGGACATGTCGATGTCCATCACGGACTGCAACACCTCGCGGGCACGGGGCCCAGCGACCGACAAACCGGTGAGCGACATACCTCGTACGTTGAATTGCACCGAACCATCGGTGGGCAGATGAGCCAAGAACCAGCGGCTGTGGTTCACCTCGGCCGGATGGGATCCGAAGAGGAAGAATCGGTGCTCTGCCAGACGCGCCACCGTGAATTCACCCTCGATACGCCCAGCCGGGTTGAGCATGGCGGTGAGCACGATACGCCCTACTTTGGGCATGCGATTGGTGAGCATGCTGGACAACCACGCTTCGGCGCCTTCACCGGTGACCTCGTACTTGGCGAAGTTGGACACGTCGGTGATACCCACGCCTTCCCGGACCGCCGCGCACTCTTGTGCGACCAAGGGGAATGCATTGGAGCGGTGGAACGTGACGTTCTCCACCGCCTCCTCCCCGGGCGTTTGGAACCACAACGCACTCTCCAGCCCAAATGATGCGCCCCACACTGCATTGGCATCGCTAAGGCGGCCGTAGACGGGCGTGGTGTACAGCGGGCGGGCCGCTGCCAGTTCCTCATTGGGGAAAGTGATACGAAATCTGCGCGCATAGTTTTCGCGCACCTTCTTGTTGGTGTATCCCATGGTGGCCCAGTCCCCGTAGCGGGCCACGTCCATACCCCACACATCGAGGCCGGGCTCTCCTTGCGTGATCCAGTTGGCCAAAGCCAAACCCACACCGCCACCTTGGCTGAGACCGGCCATCACGGCGCACGCCACCCAACAGTTGCGGATGCCACGGATGGGGCCCACCAGAGGGTTGCCGTCGGGTGAGAAGGTGAATGGCCCGTTGATGACCGTTTTGATGCCGGTGGTGGCCAATGCCGGATAGTGCTTGAACGCAATGTCCATCTGGGGGGCAATACGGTCCAGATCGGGCGTCAGCAACTGAGCACCGAAGTCCCACGGCGTCACCTGCGGCGACCACGGTACGCAGGCCTGCTCGTACGTACCAAGCAACATACCGCCTTGTTCTTGGCGGAAGTAGATCTCGCCGGCAAAGTCCATCACCATGGGCATTTCCTTGCCCGTCATGGCCACGTGCTCTGCCACTTCGGGCATGTCCTCGGTGAGGAAGTACATGTGCTCCATGGCCAGTACCGGCAGCTCCAGCCCAATCATGCGGCCCACCTCACGCGCCCACAGGCCACCGGCGTTCACAATGTGCTCGGCGTGGATTTCGCCCTTCTCGGTGATCACCGTCCAGGTTCCATCTGCGCGCTGACGAAGGTCGCTGACCCAATTGTTCTTGTACACCTCGGCACCGGCCTGCTTGGCGCATTCCACGTAGGCGTGGGTGACGCCAGACGGGTCAACGTGACCTTCCACCGGGTCGTACAGCGCGCCGAGAAAGAATTCTTCTTCCAACAGCGGAAAGATCTTCTTGGCTTCGGCGGTGGAGATGAGCTCCAAGTCCATGCCCAGGTATCGGCCACGCGCCACGGCCATCTTCAACCAGTCGAGGCGCTCCGGAGTGTCTGCCAGCATGAGGCCACCCGGCAGATGGATGCTGCAGTTACGGCCACTCTGCGCCTCGATCTCCTTGTAAAGATTGATGGTGTACTGCTGCAGCTTGGATACGTTGGGGTCGCCGTTGAGGGTGTGCATGCCTCCGGCTGAGTGCCACGTAGAACCGTGCGTCAACTCTCTACGCTCCAGTAGCACCACATCCGTCCATCCGGCTTTGGTGAGGTGATAGAGCACGCTGGCGCCCACCACGCCACCACCGATGACTGCCACCCGGGTTGAAGACTTCACTGCTGGTTCCCTTTCGAACAACGACGTAAAACGTTTTTCACTACTGGTTTTGACATGAGATTAGTAGTCGGTGGCCACGCCACCCTCCGCCTTGCGTCGGGCCACAAAGGCTTCGAGTTCTTCCACCACAGCACTGTCCAACGCCGGCGGTTCGTAGGCCGCCAGCAACGTCTTCATCACGGAGTTGGCCTTGCCATAGGCCTCGGGGCTCCCCGCTTCCTCCCAACTCTCGTAATTGCGCCAGTCCGACAACATCGGATGATGGAACGCAGTACGGAATCGATCCTGGGTATGTTGCACACCGAAAAAGTGACCGCCGGGGCCCACCTCGGCAATGGCGTCCACCGCCAGCGTGTCCTCGTCCACCACGATCGGCTCCAGGAACGCTTCGAACATCTGTAGCAGTTCAGCATCGAGAATCATCTTCTCGAACCCTGCGTGTAGCCCGCCTTCCATCCATCCCGCCCCGTGCATGATGAAGTTGGCCCCGCCCATGACTGCGCCCCACAGCGAGAACATCGATTCATACGCCGCCTGAGCATCTACCGCGTTGGCTGCGCACACATTGGATGAGCGGTACGGCAAGTTGTAGCGGCGGGCCAATTGTCCGCCCACCATGGCGGCCCGGGTGAACTCGGGCGTACCCAACGCCGGTGCCCCCGATTGCATGTCCACATTGGAAGTGAATCCGCCGTAGATGACCGGAGCGCCAGAACGCACCACCTGCGTGAAGGCGATGCCAGCCAGAGCTTCAGCGTTCTGCTGGGCCAGTGCGCCGGCCAACGTCACCGGGGCCATGGCGCCCGCCAACGTGAAGGGGGTCATCACAATCACCTGGTTGCGGCTGGAGAACTCCATGATCCCGTGCAGCATCGGGGTATCGAGTCGCAGGGGTGAACTGGAATTGATGACACTGAAAATCGACGGTTGTTGCTCCAACGTGTGGTTGTCCACCTGACGCACGATGCGCATCATCTCCAGACAGTCCAGGTTGCGTTGCGCCCCCAGGCTGTAGGCGTGGATGGGCTTGTCGCACAGGGTGATGGCATCGAAGGTGGCGTCGAGGTGGCGTATGGAGGCGTGGATGTCGATGGGCTCCACCGGGTAACCGGCCAGGAAATGTACAGAGTTGAGCGCCTGACTCAGCCGCAACAAATTCTGGTAATCGGCCCGGTTGCCCACCCGTCGGCCGCCATCCATGTCGAACACATTGGGGGCGCTGGCCACCGACCCGAAGGCCACGTTGTTGCCGCCAATGGCCAAGTTGTGGGCCGGGTTGGGAGCATGGAGGGTGAAGTTGGACGGTGCGGTAGCGATGCGCTCGGTGACCATGCCAGCAGGGAAGCGGACTCGCTCACTCCCGCTCTCAGTTTCAGCACCCGCCTCGGTGAGCATCCGCCGGGCCTCAGCGTCGAGGAAGTCCATACCGATGGTTTCCAGGATCCGCAACGAGGCGAGATGAATGGATTCCAGTTCGTCGGCCGAGACCACTTCGGTGGGGGCATACTTGAGTTTCGGTTGGGCCCACGGGCGTTGTTCGATGACTTTCACCCGCCCCGTTTCACCACGACCTCCACGACGTCGGCGTGGTTCTGATGGGTCGTCGGTCATGGCGTCATCCTCGGTTCAGCGCCCTGCATGTCGACTGCAGGTTTGGCAGCAGTGGTTGGCGGTCGAACTCTACCGAGAGAACACCGATGTACCGATAGTTGCAGTGAGGGCAACGCAACTGGTGGTCACCGAGGCGATGCGTTGCGCCATGCCGAGAATGAACCCACGGGACCACTGCCCGGCGGGCGCAACCATGGCCATGGATGCACATCCACCAATTCAGCTCCGAGCTGACTCGAGAGGCGGCGCCATCCAGGGACAGGCGCAAACGTGGTGGCCAGTTGACGACCGGCCAACACCTTCGCCGGCGCCCCGAGATGTACCTCGATCGGGCGCCGGGTGGACAGGTCAGCCAGCGCCTCGCTGAGAAACACCAGCCGCTTCCCCGACAATGTCAAGCGGCGCAGCAACCCTTCGTCGAATATGAACATCGCCGGAAGCCGGGGCTGGGCGCGCAATGCGGGATCGCTGTCGCCAAGGCTTTCGGCAGTGATCCACACCGCATCGGGTTGGCTTCGATTCCGCACTTGCGAGGGCCCTGCCGTGTCGAGTGGGTCAGGGTCACGCCGGATACGACCATCCGGATCGTCCAGCCAGATGGCCGCCGACTCCCGTGGCCACTTCTCGATGGGGCAGTTGCGCTGGCGGGGACACTGCGCACACAATTCGGGGGCCCGCTTTTCCACTTGCCACCGGGCGAATCCGTATGGCTTACCGGTGGCCGTCCCGATAGTCCATTGCCATCCAGCGCGATTGGCAGCACGGGATCCGTCGAGAAGGTGGCGAAAGAACTCATTCTCGCCGTCCTGCCACCGCGCACCATGGCGCACCGCCCAGTGCGATGCCATCCACATCCGGGTCTGATTCACCATCCAACCATCGGTGTGGAGTTCGCCAATGACGGCGTCCACGCATGCCATACCCGGACCAAACGGATCGGTATCCCCCCGGTTCTCAGATGGCGGTTCGGCCCGCAGCGGATACGACATCGCCGTACCTAAGCGTGCATATAAGTGACGGGAGTACTCCTGCCACAACAATTCGTCACGGAACTTGTCCACATCGCGAGTTGGCCCCCCAGCCACGGCATCCCAGACCTGCGTCAGAGGCAGCAAGCCATGGCGGATATACGGCGACAGCCCCGAAGCACCCCTTCGGCTACGGGGCAATACCTCGCTTCTCCTTCCGGCATAACCGCGCACGTCGAAGTCGGCCAACGCTTCATTGGCCGCCGACTGACCACCACGAAACCGAGGGGAGGCGATGATGTCGAGCCCGCACTGAGATTCCAGGGTGAGATGACCGAGATGAGCTTGCACCCATGCCAACTCCTGCCCTGGTTCCGGCGTCGGCAACTGGGTCATGGATTCTGCTCCTTGTGGTGACGCGATGATTGGCGGGTGATGCGCTCCGGCTCGTGATGAGGCGCTCGCAAACGGATACGGATGGGACCTTTGGCCGTGGACGGGTCCACCACTACACCCCCTTGGGTGATATCGACCAAGCCATTGGCCACCAAGCGACGGGCGGCGGCACGTGCTGGTTCCATCAGCTCACGCCACCCATCAGCGCCAATGGACCGGGCCGCTTCGGATGGGCAGATGGTGGCACCCGATTGGCGAAGATTGAGCAACCGAATGATCTCCGCCGACAGCCGTTCGTCGACGTCGCTGACACCGTGGCGCCGACAGGCCAGCGAACACCAGCGCACCTCTTCCCACGACTTGGCCCATGCTCTGCGCCATGCAATGGTGCGACCACAACCGGCACAGGTCTTGTCTGCAGGAACCATGAACAATGGACAGTGTGGTCGGCGTGGGCGTGCAACAGGTACC
>JAYVGK010000312.1:0-7863 GCA_043772215.1 Acidimicrobiales bacterium
CGTCACCCACTACGGGCGCCACCACCACGTCCACTGCCCCATCGATGACCACCACCACCATGGCGGCGGGCGTATCCACCACCAAGCCGACCACGGCCACCAGCGCCCCCACCACTGCGCCTGCGCCCACGCCGGAGCCGGCCACACCCGTGGTCGAGAACCCGACTTTCACCGGCTGACATCAAGTGAGTGATCCGGATCAACCGAGCCGGATCACCACCAACGCCACATCATCATCGGTGGGTCCACTCGCGCACGGATAACGATCGGCGGATGGTCCGCCGACACGAGCTGGGCGTGGCGGGTCACCGGATAGACCGCGAGGGCCGTCGGTGCCGACTGCTTCGTGCCAAGTTACCCATCCCCAAATTTTCCGCTACAGGTCTACATCGACCCGCTAAGAACACCTTGGCTGCAACGGGAAATCAACCCCCAGTGCGCTGCTGGAATTTTCAAATGACGGTAAGTTTGCTGGAGTAGAGATGGGCGCGCCCGATGGTTTGCTCGCACAGTTCGGCGACCACCGTTGAGTGGTGTCGAGTGCGCCGCTTGAGCGCGAAAATGATTCCAACGAGTCACCTGACAGGGTGTGCATACGGCCTTGGCGCAGCGTTTTCAGAGCCGGCCCGAGCAGGTGAAAGAAGAATGTCGTCAGCCGCGCGATGCATCACCGTGGCGGCGATCTCGTCGAGATTGCTGGCACCGGTGAGGCCCGTGCCATGTCGGCCACTAGTCGGTCACGAAAACGGCGCCAACGGCTTTGGTGCAATGTCTGGATGAACGACATCGCCAGGAGCACGGTCAGCAGCAGTGTCAAAGCGGCGAGTGCCGAGGTGTCGGTGCCACCTACATGGTCTACAGGAGCAGGCGAACTCGAGGCGTGGTCGTGTCTCCTATCGTGAAGACATGACCAGCATGCCGCAGACAAGTAACGGGTCAGTCGACGAAGTAGTCGATGCACCAACCGACGATTGGTGGAAGACCGGCGTGGTTTACCAGGTGTATCCGCGCAGTTTTCAAGACTTCAGTGGCGACGGTATCGGAGATCTACGTGGCATCACCGAACGTCTGGGGTATCTGCTCTGGCTCGGTATAGACGTGGTGTGGTTGTCGCCATTCTATCCGTCGCCGATGAAGGACTTCGGTTACGACGTCACAGACTATTGCGAGGTGGATCCGATGTTCGGCACCCTCGATGAGTTCGATAGGTTGATCACTGAGGCGCACAGGTTGGGTTTGAAAGTGATGGTGGACTTCGTGCCCAACCACACCTCAGATCTACATCCGTGGTTTGCCGAGTCCAGGGCGGATCGCACCAACGACAAGCGAGATTGGTACATCTGGTCCGATGCCAAGCCCGACGGTGCGCCACCGAACAACTGGCTCAGTGTCTTCGGTGGTCCAGCATGGACATTGGACGACATCACCGGGCAGTACTACCTACACAGCTTCCTGCCCGAGCAACCCGACACCAATTGGTTTGCTCCCAATCTACGCAAGCAGATGTTCGGCGCACTTGGGTTCTGGTTGGAACGCGGTGTGGATGGATTTCGAGTGGATGCGGCACCGTTCATGGGCAAAGACCCGGAACTGCGTGACAACCCGCTGAATCCTGACCACACGCAGGTGTTCCAAAAGGTGATGGCGGATTTCGATCAGTTCCGCCACGTGTACGACATCCAGCATCCGGTGATCCACGAGTACAACCGGGAGATGCGGGCTCTGTTGGATTCTTACAGTGTCACGCAACCGAGGGCCATGATTGCCGAGGTCACCCTCAACGACCGGGTGGCGTGGGCCAGTTATTACGGTATCAACCACGATGGTTATCACATGCCTCTCAATTTCAACCTGGTATCGGTGCAATGGAAACCCGAGTCCGTGCGCGCCAAAGTAGAGGAGATGGAGGCATGTCTCACGGCCACGCATTGGCCCAATTACCTCATGTCCAGTCACGATGAACTGCGTATTGCCAGTCGCTTCGGGGTGGCCCAGGCTCGTGCGTCGATGTTGCTGCTGCTGACCTTGCGGGGTACGCCAACGCTGTATTACGGCGACGAAATTGGCATGCTCAACGCCACCATTGCCCCAGACCAGGTACGCGACCCATGGGGCATCCGAATGCCTGGCTATGGTCGTGACCCGGGCCGCACCCCAATGCAATGGGACGCATCAGCGGGCGCTGGTTTCACAAGGGCCGAAGTCACGCCGTGGTTGCCCTTGCATGCCGATCACACAGTGCACAACGTAGAGATGCAGAGCGACGATGAGTGCTCGATGTTGTCGCTCACGCGTCGGCTTCTGGCGGTGCGGCGCTCCACGGAGGCGCTTGTGCGCGGCGCCATCACGTTCCTCGACGACGTACCTCACGGATGTCTGGTCTACGTCCGCCATACCGATGAATCGCGATGCGTGGTGGTCATCAACTTCACTGCTGACTGTCCGGAGGTGATGCTGCCCGGAGGGGCGGTGGTATCAAGTACTGGTGAGACCCGCCTCACCGTTGCCGGGTCTTTCAGTATGCGCGCATATGAAGCATTGGTGGTATTGGAAGCTGATGCCGGAACCGATCCTTCATAGAGTTGAAACGTCTCGTAGGTAACACTTGCGGGCGCGGTGCCTAAGTTGAGCCTACGTACGGACAAGGTGTCCATGGAGTAAGGGCGCTGGTTGCGTGAACTGGCCCTGGCAGGTGCCGATGGCCCCGCAGCACTTCGTGCCGCCTTTTGGGGGCGCATCGTTTGCCGTACTAACACCGCGGCCAAGCAGGCTCACGGTGCCTGCTGTCCCGGCTTCGGGCTCGCAGACGGACGCCGCAAGAACATCGGAAACAACAGGGTCAACGTCGCTCTCACTGTCACGTGGGGGGCCGTGGGGATCGTTGGCTGACCAGGTTCAGATGGTGTTGCCCGGGCGCCCCGGTCCGGACGCATCGCGTCCTCCCATGTCGGCGTTGAGCCGGGCTCGGCTCATGAGGTCGGCCATCACGTCGGTGAGTTCGGCGGGGATCATGGTGTTGTGAGCGGAAGGCCCCATATGCCAACCCTCGGCAATGGAGATGGAGTTTCCGGCGGCGTGGAACACCCTGCCGGTGACGTTCTTCGACAGGGGGCTGGCCAACCAAACACACAGTGGAGCAATCCATTGGGGTCCGCGACTGGCCGCCCGGTCGGCGTCGAGATCCGAAAACACCATGAGGTCCTCCGTCATGCGGGTGAGCGCTCCGGGGGAGATGGCGTTCACCGTGACGCCGTAGCGATACACCTCTTGGGCCACGATGGTGCTGAAAGCGGCAATTCCCGCCTTGGCGGCGCCGTAGTTACCCTGGCCAGGATTACCGAAAATGCCCGACACCGACGTGGTGTTGATGATGCGGGCATCGGGCATGGTGCCGCCTTTGGCCTGCTCGCGCCAGTACGTGGCAGCCCATCGGCTGGGGGCAAATGTGCCCTTGAGATGCACATTGATCACCGAATCCCACTCACCTTCAGTCATGTTCACCAGCACTCGGTCCCGCAGGATGCCAGCGTTGTTGACCAGCACGTGCAGATCGCCGTAAGTGGTGATGGCTTGATTGATGAGACGCTGCGCCCCTTCCCAGTCGGCCACATTGTCGCCATTGGCCACCGCTTGACCGCCCGCTGCCACGATCTCGTCCACCACATCGTGGGCCGGGCTGGCATCGGTACCGGACCCAGACCCGTCGCGTGACCCCCCGAGGTCATTGACCACCACCATGGCCCCCTCGTGGGCCAACAGCAGCGCATGCTCGCGGCCAATGCCACGTCCAGCGCCGGTCACAATTGCTATGCGTCCATCACAGATTCCCATGGGGTGTTTCGTACGCCCTCGACGAGGTGCGGCGCAAATTTCGACGAAGTCGTCGAGGTCGTTGTAGTCGCAAAATTCCGGGCGGGCGGGGGGAGTTCTGCTACGAGGTCAAGTGTGGGGGAGCGTCATGCAGAAAGGTTGAGCAACACCTTGCGGGAGCATTGGGCCGCCCCGTCGAAGTTGTGGGCCGCAATGCGAGCCACGCACGGTGCAGACGCAGCGGTCCCCGGCGTGTCGTCGAGGGCCAGTGCATGCACCTCGGCAACGAGCGCGTCCACCAAGGCGGGCCGGAACTGGGCTGACCATCCCGCATCCAGGCTGAGTTGGGCTCCCTCGCTGCGGAGATGAGCGTCCTCGACGGTGACTGGTGACGGCGCTCCGCCGGGAAACGCCACTGGCTGCTGATCGGCCAAGACCTCTGCTGATCGCACCGCGTCGGCAATGGTACGCGTACGGATGGACTGGGCCAGGGCCAAGCCAGCAGTGAGTCCCAGGCCCGCCACCAAGATGGCGCTGATGACGCCGAAACGAAGGAGAAGACGAGGCGTGCGCATGGTGGTGCGGCGAGCGCTTCGCCGCACCCTCCTAGTGATTTGCCGTTGCGCACCGGTCCTTCGGCGCCAAACACCGTTACCTTGAGCCCCGCCCATGCTTACGGTTTGCGGCGTCGCGTTCATCGGCCAAGCGTCTGGTGTCCGCAGACACCGGTGCGGCCAGGATGGCGGCCACCACATCGACGAGATAGCTGGTGAACAGGCGGTCGTCACTATGCGGGCCCGAGCGGGCCCGGCGCCCGAGTTCGATGGCGGCATGCAATATGGCGGTGAAGCGGCGATGCAGACGGGTGGCGTCGGGTGCCAAAAGGGGGTCCACCAGGTGACGCCAACGGGTGATGCTGGCGTTGGGGTCGTCAAGGGTGGAACCAAAGTCGGGGGTAGGGCGATTGATCAGATCGGCATAGACCTGCAGAAAGGCCGGACCCCCATCGGGGTTGGCCAACTGTGCGGCCAAGGGACGCACCAACGCAGCCGCCAACGGCCGCAGGTCACGGAGTTCACCAGATTCGTACTCGTCAAGCAAGGCATTGCGACGGGCCTCCACGTCGGGGGCGTGCTTGTCCAAGATGGCGGCCACCACTCCGGCCCGATCGGTGAAGTGATACTGCACCGCAATGGCATTGCGGGCGCCTGACGCACGGGTCACCTCGCGCAGGCTCACCGAGTCGATCCCGCGCTCGGCAAACAAGCGCTCAGCGGCGTTCACCAACCGGGAACGGGTATCGATCGGCTGCGTCACGCCGGAGAGTGGACGGTGCCACCGTCGATCTTGATGATGGCACCGGTGGTGTAACTCGACGCCGAACTGGCCAGATACAGCGCCGCCCCCACGATCTCGTGTGCCTCGCCACCGCGCTGCAGTGCGATGGTGGCCTTGGCCCGCCGTGTGAATGCCTCGAGATCCCAAGCTTTGGAGATGTCGGTGAGAAACGGGCCGGGCATGATGGCATTCACTCGAACAGTGGGTCCGAATGAGTGACTGAGACCGATGGTGAGCGCATTGACCCCGGCCTTGGCCGCCGAGTACGGAATCTCGCTGGGAGTGGGAGCGACCGCTGCGATGCTGCTGACGTTGATGATGGAGCCGCCCGTGCCCTTGGCCATATTGGTGCCCACCAATGCGCACAATCGAAAGGTGCCCTTGAGGTTGACAGCAATGACCTTGTCGAAGAGATCCTCGGTGATGGAGTCGAGTGATTCGTACAGCGGCGACATACCAGCGTTGTTGACCAATACATCAATGGTCCCGAACTGTGCCATCACAGTGCTCACCAGTCGATCGCAGTCAGACCACTTCCCCACGTGGCAACCCAGGCCGAGGTGAGGGCGTCCGGTGGCTTGGCTGAGCTCAGCGGCCAAAGCAGCACAGGCATCGGCTTTGCGACTGGCCACCACCACGGTGGCCCCATGGGCGGCGTATGCCTCACACATGGCTCGGCCCAGCCCCCTGCTACCACCGGTGACAACTGCGACCTTACCCGTGAGATCGAAGCTGACTGGCGTCGTCGCCCGTGTGTCTGTCATGTCAGGAGTTGCCCACGGCGTGCTCGATGAGGTCCGCATACTTGGCGCGCATAGCATCGCGTCGGGTGGGGATATGGGCACTGGGGAACAGCCCCTCCACCGGGGTATATCCCTTCAACAGTTGGGTGGCCAACGTGATCTTGTGCACCTCGGTGGGTCCGTCGGCCACGGCCATCACCTCGGCTGCTTGCATCATGGACGAAAACGGCATCTCGTTGGAGATACCCAACGCGCCGTGTAGATGCATGGCCCGTTGCACAACGTCGTGGTACACCTTGGGCATGGCCACCTTGACGGCGGCGATGTCTTTGCGCACCACCTTGTAGTCCTGATGCTTGTCGATCAGCCAGGCCGTACGCAACACCAACAATCGGAACTGTTCAATTTCGATCCAGCTGTCGGCGATGCGCTCTTGGGTCATCTGCAGCGAGGCCAAGGTGCCGGTACGGGTCTGGCGCGATACCGCTCGCTCACACATCATGTCGAAGGCCTTGCGGACTTGAGCGATGGTGCGCATGGCGTGGTGGATGCGCCCTCCGCCGAGTCGAGTTTGGGCGATGACGAAAGCGCCCCCCTCCTCGCCGAGCAGATGATCGGCTGGCACTCGGACGTCGGTGTAGCGCATGTATCCGTGGCTGGCGTGCTCATCGCTTTCGGTGCCTACGCCCACGTTGCGCACAATATGTACACCTTCGGTTTCGGCAGGCACTATGAACATCGACATACCCTTGTATGCGCTCACGTCCGGGTTGGTGACCACCATCACGATGAAGAAACTGGCGTAGCGCGCGTTCGATGAAAACCACTTCTCACCATTGATGACCCACTCGCTTCCATCGCGCACGGCGCTGGTGGTGAACAGGGTGGGGTCGGCTCCGGCGTGGGGCTCGGTCATGGAGTAGCAACTGCTGATGACGCCGTCGAGCAGTGGTTGGAGGTACTTGGCTTTCTGCTCATCGGTGCCGTAGTGGGCCAGGATCTCGGCATTGCCAGAGTCGGGAGCCTGGCAGCCGAACACCGAGGGCGCCCATCGTGAGCGACCCAGGATCTCGTTGAGCAACGCCAGCTTCAGTTGGCCGTATCCCTGGCCGCCCAATTCGGGTCCGAGGTGTGCCGCCCACAACTTGTGCGTTCGGACCTCATCCTGCAGCGGTCGCACGATGGACTGGGCTCGCTCATCGCTCTTGTCGTATGGGTCCCCCAGCAGAAAATCGAGTGGTTCCACCTTTTCGCGAAGGAACTCATCCACCCAAGCCAGTTGCGCGCCGTATTCGCTGTCGGTTTCAAAATCCCACATATAGGTGTCTCCTCGTCGATGCTGCGCGGTTTCGAATGCAACGATACGAGTGCATCAACCAATAGTGCAACTGCATCGACCTCTTGGGACTTCTTGGGATGGTCGAAGGAATAGCCGCGAGGCGTCGAATGGTGCGCCAGTAGTGGGCTCCGCATGCCCCTCCTCATCAGAGTCCCAAGCACACTGATTACCTGAAGAAGATCCTCACTGCATGGGTTTGCGACGTGGCTCGTGTGCGCCGCCATCAAGGACGTCTTTGAAGACACCCGTCGCATCCTGGAACCGGAGCGTTGGCAATTGCGGGATTCAAACAATGGGTACCCGCGTATCGGTGCGCCGGTGAAACGCTGGTGGCCGTAGCGTGTGGGGCCAACATGAACTTCGATCGACTGCGCGAGGCCGAACGGTCTGAGGTGGGCGAAGCGCGTGAGGCCGTGTTGGCCGTCACCATTCTGGAGAAGCGAGGCTCGTTTCGGCGGTTCTGCGCGGTACTCGACGGACACAGTGTCACCAAGTTCAACTATCGGATCGCCGACACTGGAGACGCACATCTCACGGACGACGACTTGGCCAAGCAGCATGTACGCCGCATGGTGGGCGGACGGCCGGCGCGAGCCAACTAGCAATGGGCACAAGTAAATTCCTCCATATCAC
>JAYVGK010000313.1:0-3489 GCA_043772215.1 Acidimicrobiales bacterium
CCGAGATCAATCGAACTCACACTGCTCAGGCCCAGCAGTGTGGTGGCCTGGGTGACGCTGCCTAACGGATTGCCGGCGAACACGGAGCGATTTTGGCCCCAGCACTTCACGCTTCCGTCGGAGATAAGCGCGCAGTTGAAATAGTCAGCCATGCCGATTTGGCGGACATTCACCAGGGGGACGCCCGTAGCCACATCGAGCACATTGGACGAGCCCACCAATTGGGCCGTTGTGCCATCACCACGTTGACCCTCCTGACCGCGCCCCCAGCATCTGACGGTGGCACCCGATCTCCGCGCGCACCCGTCGTAGTACCCCGTGTCCACTTCAACGGCGTCGGAAATTCCGATCACCGGCGTGGTGGCGTTGCCCACCGCACCGGAGGCACCGGTGCCGCTGGCTCCAGCATCGCCCCAGCACGTCACCACGCCCGATCCCTTTCGAGCACAGGCCACACCATCGCCTGCGCCCACTCCAGCAGCGTCAACAGCCGGCGTGATGTACACGCGAGTGGTGAAGCTGGCTACGTTCCCATCAGGAATCGGGTGCTGACCAGCACACGCCACTTGGCCTGAGCCAATCGCCGCACAGGTGACTCGGGCGCCGAGATCAAGGCGATCTTTGACTACGTCGGGCGATCCCACCGCACCCGCTTCCACTACCTGGCTGCGCGGGCTCAGCCCAGGTGGGCGCCCCAGTGCGAGTGACATCGGCGCCAACACCACGCTCATGATGAGGACGGCCGCCGCGGTGAGCACCCCCAGGATCGATGGTCTCCGACGAGGCAGTTCCCGATTGTTGGGCTGAGCTGGGTGATTGCGAAATTGAATACGGTTTGTCATGTCGCTGCTCCTCGTATGCGGGTGGACATTGGCCATGCACGCACAGCCTGAGCCGGGGGATAGCTCTGTGAAATGGGGGGAAACCCCCGATCTCGCTGGTTGCCGCCGTATCGTTGACTCATGGACTTGTTGAGGCAGCCACAGGGGCTCATCGCCGTTGGGCCGTATGGGCCAGCCAACTCAACGGTGCGAGCGCGCCTGCTGCACTGGCTCGATCGCTTGGAGGTAGAAGACGTCGAACTCATCCTGTCCCCAGGCGACCCGTTTGGTTTGGCGGCCCAGGTCCGCTCTCGGAAGGCGGCGCAGGTACCGGTCCTTTTGTTGCGCAATGCCGCCAAGTTGTCACGTGGCCGGTTGGAGTCGCGCCTCCTACGTTCGGGGTCAGCCGGTATCTATGACCTCGATGATGGGCTGCCCTGGGACGACGGGCGTCTACCGGGGTTGGGTGCGTGGTGGAAGCGTCCATGGCCACGTTCTCTGATCGCCGATAGGGCTGCCCGAAGCGCTGACCGGGTCATTGCTGGCAACGAGTTGTTGGCTGATTGGGCATCGCAGCGATGTGGTGATGTCGTAGTCGTTCCCACGTGCGTGGAGCCAGATGACTATGAGGGCAAGTCCACCTACGAGGTGTCGGATCCACCACGTATCGGTTGGCTCGGAAGTCCCGCCACTGAGGGCTATCTCGTTGACATTGCTCCGGCGTTGGCCGAGGTGCACCGACGGACCGGGGCCCGATTGACCATCTTGGGTGGTTCCGTGAACACCGATGCGCGACTGGCCGCCTTCAGTGATCGGGCGGAGTGGAGCTTGGAAGCTCAGCATCAGTTGCCGGCCACGTGGGATGTGGGGTTGATGCCGCTTCGCGATGGCGTGTACGAGCGCGCTAAGTGCGCATACAAGCTGCTCCAGTACGGTGCCGCTGGACTTCCGTGCATCGGGTCACCGGTGGGCGCCAGCAGCCAATTACTGCAACAGGTCGCTGCACCGGCTCCCAACTCCCTCGACGAATGGGTCGATGCGCTCACCGCTGTACTCACCGCCAGTCCAGCTCATCGCGCCGCAATGGGGGCACGAGCCACCGCTGTAGTCAAGCGTGACTTCGCTTATGCAACATGGCAGTCGACTTGGTCGGCAGCGGTACTGGGCGAGCGGGTGAACCGGTAATTACGGGATCAGGTGATCTTGCGGATCCGCCTGGCGGCGTAGGCCCCAATCCGTCGCCCGTACCGGACTCCAGTTGCGGGTCCGGTGAGTCCGAGGCGATGAGATTCCATGGACGCCCACCGGTCACCTTCAGACCCAGTGGGTTGGCGGCGGGGAAGGCCGAGGACGGTGTCGAACGCCGCCCAGGTCTGCTCCGCCGCGCGTCGCCACGTCAGCTCCGTGGCGCGAGCTCGAAGTGCATCAACTTGGCGCTGTGCTGCGCTTGGTTCGTCAATCCAATGCTCCACGATGTCGGCCCAAGAGCTTGGTGACCAGTCCGGCGCCAGTAACGCCACACCGCCGTACACTTCAGGGAGCGATGCAGTGGCGCCCGCCAACGTCGGTGTCCCCACCGTGGCCGCTTCGAACGGAACCAGCCCGAACCCCTCATTGATCGACGGGTAGATCACCGCATCAGCTGATGCCAGGAGCCACCACTTGCCGGCCTCGTCCACCGGGCCAATGCGATGGACTGCAGCACGGTCGTTCGTTGGCATGGCCGCCAACAGCTCATCCTCGGCGTCGGTGGAACGACCAAAGTAGGGTTGCGGTCCAGCAATCACCAGGTGGCCTCGGTACCCACGACGGCGAAGCTCAGCAAACGTACGTATGGCGTGTGGCCGATTCTTGTGCCAGAAGGTGGCCGACAGGCACACCAAGAACGTAGCAACGGCTGGGCCTAAAGCATCGGGGCGTTCGGGCGCAACGGGGCTCACATGATCGGTGCCACAGGGAATCACCACCACGCGTCTCGCCTCGAGATCAGGGCACTCCGCACGGATGGTGGAAGCCGCAAATTCGCTGATCGTGGTCACCACGTCAGCGCGGCGCATGGTGGCCCGTTGCATGTTGCGAGCGGCGAAGAACGTTTGTGGTTGCGGATGATACGACGGGTTGGAGAATGCGATCATGTCCAACTGGCCCAGAACCGTGCGCGCTCCGGCGGCAAACGTCCACGCAATCTGATCGGGATAGATGTACTGATACGGTCGGTACACAATGTCGAAGTGCTCCGTCGCGTCACGGGGCACCAACCGTAGATTGGGAATCATTGCCAAATGCGTGGCCACGACGCCAGCGTTGTTCGACGGAACCGCCAACGCAACGTTGGCGGTTGGCCTGGATAGGGCCAGTTCTCGGCAGAGTTCAATGACTACTTGATACGTACCGGTGGCTTCGGCCCCGGGCTCGACGCAGGCACCGTCTACTACTACGCGCAACGAATCTCGTCGAGTACGAGCCCAGAGGCGATGGGTATCGAGCAGTTCATTGGCCGGACCATCGAGCTCGTGAGCAAGGGATCCGACGTCGAGGGCAAGGGCGCGGGGACCGATGAGCCCGGGCGCGCCCACATGTCTCCAACCGTGGTTGCGTGTCGCAGTGGCCCAAGCGTCCAGTTGATCCTGCCAGGTTGCATCGGCCTGGAATTGGAAGGCCAAGGAGG
>JAYVGK010000314.1:0-3737 GCA_043772215.1 Acidimicrobiales bacterium
CGTACCTGCGGGTGCGGCAGCAGCTTCAGCTGATCATGGCCGCTCCGGTGGCGGTCGGGCCCTATTCACCTGCGCTGCGCGCCGGGGAGTGGGTCATCCTGTCCGGTCAGTTGGGCTTGGCTGATGGCAAGTTGGTTGATGGGGGTGTGCCTGCGCAGGTACGCCAGATCTTCGCCAACGCCCGCACGCTGCTGGCGGCCAACGAGGCCGAGTTGCAGCAAGTGGTGAAATGCACCGTGTTCTTGGCGGACATGGCGGACTTTGCGTCGATGAACGAGGTCTTCGTGGCCGAGTTCGACGGCCATCGGCCTACCCGGTCCACCGTGGGCAACGTCACCATGGCGCTCGGGGCCATAGTGGAAATCGAGTTCTGGGCCTACGCCCCTGCTGAACGCCCATGATCGGGCCCATCGCCGTCATTGTGTTTATGGTGGTGATGTTTCCTGTGGGGCTCTTCCTGTCCGCTGCAGTGCTCTCGGCGCTGTTCGGCGAGTTCGGTACCCGCGCCGCCGAAGCCGAGCATGAAGGATCCGAGTTGGTGGAGTTGTCGCTTCGCCGGTAATTCCCGACACGGGGTAGCCGCTCGCTAGATTCGCTGTGTGTCCCTGCGTGAAACGAGCATCGATCGGCTGAATGGTGGCTCGTTCGATGTGGTCATCGTGGGTGGCGGCATCAACGGTGCGGTTGCAGCCGCGGTGCTGGCGGGCCGGGGGGCTTCGGTAGCGCTCATCGATCGGGGCGACTTCGCTGGCTTCACCAGCCAGGAGTCGTCCAATCTGGTGTGGGGCGGATTCAAATACCTGGAGAACTACAGCTTGATGCTGGTGCGCAAGCTGTGTATGTCGCGCAACCGTCTCACCAAGGCCTACCCGGACAACATCAAGCCCATCGGGTTCATGGCCACGCTGGACCGTACGTCGCCGTTTCCGCCGTGGTTGGCGGCGTTGGGTAGTACTGCCTATTGGGGGATAGGCAACTTCCGTACCCATCGGCCCCGATATCTGCGTCCGTCCACCATCAAACGAGACGAACCAGTTATCAACACCACTTCGTTGCGGGGGGGCATCGAGTACTTCGACGCCTACCTCAAAGACAACGATGCGCGGTTCGTGTTCAGTTTCATTCGCTCGGCCATTGATGTGGGGGCCACGGCCGCCAACTATGTGGAACTCACCAGCGCCGTGCGCGAGGGCGGGCGGTGGTCGCTCACCATGCGCGATGTGGACACTGACGGGCCCTCATTTTCGTGCAGCGCCAACATTGTCGTCAACGCTGCGGGCCCGTATGTGGACGGCCTGAATGCCGACTGGGGGCTCAGCACCGAGCACCGCATTGTGTACTCCAAGGGCATTCATCTGGTGGTGCCGCGCATCACCCCCCACGAGCGCGTACTGGCGTTCTTCGACGACACGCAGCGGCTGTTCTACGTCATTCCGATGGGGAAACGCTCGGTGATCGGCACCACCGACACGCGTGTTGATCAACCAGTCACCCACGTCACCGACGAAGATCGCCACTTCCTACTGGAGCAGATCAACGCCCGTCTCGAACTCGACAAGCCCCTCACCGTGGCCGACATCGTGTCGGAGCGGTGTGGTGTGCGGCCCTTGGTGGTGAAAAGCAATGGCGCCAACATGGACGAGGTGGATTGGACCTCATTGTCACGTAAGCACGAGCTGGAAACCAATGTTGCCCAACACGTCATCACCATCTTCGGAGGCAAGCTCACCGATTGTTTGAATGTGGGCGAAGAGGTCGCCGATGCAGTGGAGTCATTGGGCCTGCCATTGGAGGCCGATACCCACACCTGGTACGGCGAGCCGGCCGCCGCCACCCGCCAGGAGTTCTTCCGCCAAGCCCGCTTGATGCATTTGGACGATCTGCGCCGAAAGCCCGATGTGGAGCCACTGTCGGATCGATTGTGGCGACGCTATGGGCGACGAGCATTTCAGATGCTCGATGCCATTCGCGACGATCCCACCATGGGTGAAGACATCATGAACAGCGCCGATTATCTGCGAGTGGAACTGCACGTGGCGGCGCGAACCGAGATGGTCACCAAGCTCGAAGACTTTCTACGGCGCCGTTCCAAGATCTCACTGGTGGTGCGCGATCACGATGTGCGCAGCTCGGATGGATTGGCCGAAGTGTGCACCATTTTGTTCGGTGATCAGGCCGACGCCAAGCTGGCCGAGTACCTCAACAGCTGAGCCCCGTCACCGCTTGGCGCTACGTACCCCAGCGGCTTTGACCAAAGCGGTACCCGACGGAGCGCACCGTCTGGATGAGGTTGTGCTCTTCGCCCATCTTGGCCCGTAGTCGCCGGATGTGAACGTCAACGGTGCGCGCCCCTCCGTAGTACTCGTAGCCCCATACCCGTGACAGCAGCGTCTCGCGAGTGAACACCTTGCCCGGGTGGGTGGCCAGGAACTTGAGTAGCTCGTACTCCATATAGGTCAAATCCAGTGGCTGTTTGTCGATCACCGCCTGATACGTCTCTAGGTTCAGCACCAACGGGCCGTATTCCACAAGCTCTGTGCGCGTACCTTTTCCGGTACGCCACATCAGGTGCTTGATGCGGGCTTCCATTTCTTTGGGATGAAATGGTGTGAGGCAGAAATCGTCGTAGAGGTCCTCACGCAGTTCCAAGTCGCTGAGTTGGCCGCCCGACACCAACACCAACAACGGCTTCAACGGCAGATCGCGTTTGCGCAGTGCCCGGCAAATGGCCCAGGCCCCCTCGGGGTCGGCGTCGGCCAAGATGAGCGCACCAGCCCATCCTTCTTCGGGTTCATTGCGCTCCGCCGCCAATGCCGATGGTACCCCCTGCCAGCGGTACCCGGCCAGATCCAGCGTCTGCACCAACGTGGGCGGCGGAGGATCTGGATACACCAGAAGTGGCTGCATCAGCGCCATCACAGTGACGGAAGATAGCGCTCGAGCTCGAACTGGCTTACATGGGTCTTGTAGGCAGACCACTCTGCGCGCTTATTTCTGATGAACCATTCGAACACATGCTCACCCAAGGCTTGGCGCACCAACTCGGAATCTTCCATGACGTTGATGGCCTCGGCCAGCGAACTGGGCAGCATCTCGATGCCCTTGGTGACGGCTTCGTGCGGGGTGAGTTCGTACAGGTTCTCCGTGAGTTCGCCGGGGAGTTCGTATCCCCGTTCAATACCGCGCAACCCGGCCGCCAACAACACCGTGAGCGCCAGATACGGGTTACAGGCGGGGTCTGGGGCCCGGTATTCGATGCGCGTGGAGCTGGCCTTGCCCCGTTTGGGGGTGGGTACACGCACCAGGGCGGAGCGGTTGTTACGAGCCCAACTGACGTACACCGGCGCCTCGTATCCCACCACCAAACGCTTGTAGGAGTTCACCCACTGGTTGGTGACGGCAGTGATTTCGCGAGCGTGATGCAAGATGCCGGCCAAAAAGCCGCGACCCACTTCGGACAGTGAATGTTCGTCCGAGGCATCGAAGAAGGCGTTCTCATCGTTGCGGAACAACGAGATATGAGTATGCATGCCACTGCCCTGTACGCCGCTGATGGGTTTGGGCATGAAGGTTGCGTACATACCGCGCTCCATGGCTACCTCTTTCACCACCAGGCGACTGGTCATGATGGAGTCGGCCATGGTGAGGGCATCGGTGTAGCGCAGGTCGATCTCTTGCTGGCTGGGCGCCTCCTCATGATGGCTGTAGCGCACGGGGATGCCAAGGGCCTCCATATG
>JAYVGK010000315.1:0-4659 GCA_043772215.1 Acidimicrobiales bacterium
TGGGGGACGTTTTGGAGATAGAGCGCTACGCGTTCGCCGTGGGCGAACCCACGTTCTACAAATGCTGCCGCCAATGCATCAGTGTGTCGGTCGACTTCACCGATCGACAGCGTTCGACCGAAGTAGTGGACAATCGGACGATCCGCCGATGTCCGAACGGCGGCCATGAACATGTCGAGGCCCGACTCGAAGGGAATCTCGATGTCCGAGGGCATCCCCGGTAGATACTGGCGAAGCCAGGGTCGCTCTGCGTACATAGTTTCTCCTCGATCGGGCATTGTGGCTACTTGATGGCGATGGGATTGACAGGGGCGCCGGTGCCACCAACTACCTTCAGCGGTGCCGCAACATAGAGGAACGTCCACTGGCCGTCAGCAACACAATCGGCAGCAAGGTCATCGAGCCAGCAGATCTCAGTCAAGGTCACGCCCAGATTGCGCATCAATGCGTTGTGCAACGGCAACACCACTCCTGAAACGGGATCGACGGTGACCTCATTGGCAATGGTGTCAGTGACGAGGTTGGGGATCTCCATCTCGTGGAACCAACGCACCAGTGCGTCACTGTGGGTGAGTCCCGGCTCCACGAAGTTGCCATAAAACTCCTCCCGGGTGACTTTGTAGAACTTGCCAATCCATCCTGTGCGGATCACGATGATGTCGCGGGGCAAGATCTCCGTGCCCTGCGCTTTGGCACAGGCCATCAGATCCTCGTGGGTGAACGTCTCAGCTACATCCAGCACGTCCTTGCCGCGAAACCGCGCCATGTCGAGCAGGATCCCGCGGCCGACAATTCCCTTTTCGGCAATGGGCAGCACGCTGGCCTTGGCTAAACCGCCGATGGTAGTCTTGGCGTCATAGCCATTCCAGATCTGGCCGTCGTACCAGACGTGTCCCAGTGCATCGTATTGGGTACTGCCCTGGAGGAAGCAAGTCATGTAGTCGTCGGCGTAGTGCGCGCCACCTGCGAAGTTCACCCCTTTACCAGCGATGTAATGGCCCTCGTCAATAACCGTGGTGCGGACTGCACCACTGCGCCCAGGCCAAACAGGATCACCTTCGGGGTTGGCCATTTTCACCTGCAACGTAAAAACCTTGCCTTGCTTGATCGACCCTGCTGCTTTGAGGATCACCTCGGGCGTGAGGTAGTTCAGGCTCCCCACTTCGTCGTCGGGCCCCCACTTGCCCCAGTTCTTCGGCGAATCCTTCAGCAATCGGTCCAGTGACGGTTCTTGTTCGGTGGTGCTCATGTCGTTTCTCCTTGTGTGGGTTGGTTCTCTGCGCGGGGTGAGTCAGCGAGTTCCGCCATGTGGGTGCCATCGCCGTAGTAGCGGCGGTGCCAGATGCCAGACCCGTCTTCGTCGCCGAAGGGCATCCGCCACGTCGTGACACGTGAGTCAGCCTCGGTGAGCGAGACCGCGATCAGCACTCTTGGTTGGTCATTGGTGTCGTTGACATAGGCGTCGGCCGCTTCGTCCGGGATGTAGCGCTTGGCGATTTGGCGGTAAAGGTCACGCCACTCATCGTCGTGACCCAGTTCATGGATGATGCGGGCGTGGCCTTGCACCGTCACCTTGCGGTACGGAAGTGGATCCTCATCGATCGACAAGCCAACACGGGAGTCGCGACGGATATCGTGTAGGAACTTCGAATGTGCACGCGGGGTGAACAGGATGTCGTCCCCCTCGTGGATGAACCAAATGGGAACAACTGATGGGTGCCCTTCGCTATCCGTGGTGCCGATGCGGAGCAAGTGGCCCTGCTCATGAAGGAATTGCTGCACTTCTGTGACGGTGAGCTTTGGCATTTAGTGCCTCCCGGAAGCACGTGCGTCGTGAATGGAGTGGTGGTGACACCGCCCGTCCGCTGACTGAAAAGACATGATTTTGCTCTGCAGTGCGATTGATGATCCAAGTTCTTCTCTGACCTCAGTGTCAAACTCATGATTGTTTTGAGCAGTTCAAAGGAACTAGAGCCGCTGATATTCACCTGATCCATGTACAGAATTCTGTGGTGTAGGTGACTACTGCAGTTCAAAACATCACGTTTTGCGGAAGGCACCTCAAAATAGGTTGACACTCAATATCAGAAACAAGCATCCAGAGGTCGAGCAAAACTGGCTCAACTCCAGCCGGTAGGGCGCGCGCCAGCATCTTGATCTGCGCAGTATCCACTCGATTTCGTTTCGTGTCAACGTCTCTGTAGATTGCCGGTCAGGTACAGAGTGCCTTCGCTGCTGGGTCCAATGACGGTCTCGCGTGCGGGAGAGGAGAACAGAATGCCTGACACTGTTTTGATTGCAGGGGCCAGTGGCTTGGTGGGGGCAGCGGCCGTGGAGAGCTTCCTGGGAGCTGGCTATGAGGTAATCGCGGTGTCGCGACGAAAGCCGGAGGTCGACAGCAAGGTTCCCTTCAAACACATGGCATTGGACTTGCAGGACCAAGCGGCGTGCACTGCTGCAGCCGCATCCTTGGCCACCGTCACCCATGTCGTGTACACGGCCGTGTACGAGAAGCCGGGGCTTATCGCCGGATGGAGCGAGCAGGATCAGATGCAGACCAACCTGGCGATGCTCAAGAACCTCATGGAACCATTGGCGGCAAGTGCGAAGGGATTGCAGCATGTGAGCGTGCTGCAGGGGACAAAGGCGTACGGCATCCATCTACACCCGATGAGGATTCCGGGTAGGGAGCGCTACGCACGCGATCAGCACGAGAACTTCTACTGGCTGCAGGAGGACTACATCCGGGAGATGGCGGCCAAGGGCGGCTGGGCGTTCAGCATCTGGCGACCCCAACTCGTGGTGGGCGCCAACTACGGCGTGGTCATGAATTTGCCCCCCATTATCGGCGCCTATGCCGCTATTCGCCGGGAGGAAGGTCTGCCCTTCAGCTTCCCGGGCGGGACGTCGTGGGTTTGGGAGGCGGTTGACACCCGGCTGGTTGCCGATGCGTTGGTATGGGGTGCCACTGCACCGGCAGCCGCAGGCGAGACGTTCAACCTCACCAACGGCGAGGTGTTCGAGTGGCGTGACCTCTGGCCTGCAATGGCCGATGAACTCGGCGTAGAGATTGGCGAAGACGAGGCGATCAAGTTGGCCGACTACCTTCCCTCCAAAGCTGGTGTGTGGGACAAGATCGTTGCCAAACACGGCCTACGACAGGTGACGATGGAACAGCTTGTTGGTGAGTCTCACCACTACGCCGACTTCTGCTTCGCCTATGGCGCTGAAGGGGGACTCCCTGCAGCATTCGTGAGCACGGTGAAGATCAAGCAGGCAGGCTTCGGCCAGGTGTACGACACCGAAGAGACGTTCCGGTTTTGGCTACGCAAGCTGATCGAACGAAAGATCCTGCCTGCAAACGCCTGATCTACGAAATCATCCTCGAGTCAGTTGCACGCCCCACACGGTGTCTTTACGCAACAATGGTTTGAGCACCTTCCCACCTGGATTGCGAGGCAGGGGCTGGGTGCGCAGCGAGATGTACTGGGGGACTTTGAAATCGGCCAGCAATGTTCGGGCGAACGCAGCGATGTCCTTAGGGTCGAGATCGACTCCCGGGTTGGCCACGATCACTGCTCCAACCTTTTCCCCCATCATGGCGTCCGGAACGCCCATCACGGCTACTTCGAACACGTCCGGATGCTGCACCAGGGCGTTCTCGACCTCTACGCAGTACACATTCTCGCCACCCCGATTCACCATGTCCTTCATCCGGTCCACAATCTGCACGAATCCATCGGCGTCAAGGCGGGCGAGATCGCCGGTGTGCAGCCAACCATCAACGAACGTCTCGGCGCTTTGTTCGGGCTTGTTCCAGTAACCCAGCACAACGTTCTGACCACGGATCAGCAGTTCTCCAACGCCTGACGTCTCATCGACATTGGCAAGATCCACCTCTACAGGCGGAGCGGTGAAGCCGACTGTTTCCGGCCTGGTCTCGCAGTATTCATCCGGCAGGAAGGTGGAGACAGATGACGTTTCCGTAAGCCCAAAACCATTCCCCAGTCGTGCATTGGGAAATGCTGAACGGATGCGGGCGATGACATCTGGGGCTGTGGGTGCCCCGCCGTAGGTGACCCAGCGCACCTGGCTCATATCAAAATCACCAAAGTTCGGCTGGTTCATGGCCAGCCAGTAGATGGCGGGCACCGTGGTAAGGCAATTGATGTGTTCTTGCACCACAACTTTCAAGAATTCTTGCACCTCAAAGGCCACCATAATGACTGTTGTTCCACCCAACATTGTCGTGATCAATAATTGGCTATTGCACCCTGTGACGTGGAACATGGGCACGGAAATCAGATTTCGCACCACGGTGTCGGAATCGAAACCGATGACCCGTCGACATGTCTCGCAATTTGACAGAAAATTTTCATGGGTGGTCATGGCGCCCTTGGGGAAGCCGGTGGTACCACTCGTGTAAAAAATTGCCGCCAGATCCTTCTGGACCAACGTGGGATCCAAGTACGGGTCTGCGTCGGGAAGAGGATCGTCGGGAGCGATTACAAAGCTGGCACCCGAGTCGGCGACGACATAGTCGATTTCTGGTTGGGTAAAACGGGTATTGACCGGCACAACCACTGCACCGGCCATCTCAATGCCGAAAAACGCCAACGCCCACGCGTTTCCGTTACCGAGGCGTAATGCCACCCGGTC
>JAYVGK010000316.1:0-2698 GCA_043772215.1 Acidimicrobiales bacterium
ATGGACCGCAGTCAGTTGACGCTGGTGGCGCGCCAGCAACTCGGCAAATCGACATCTGTGGCTGTTGTCCGCAGCGGCACCCGAACGTTGGTCCTGGGCGTCACCGAAACCAACATCACTTTGCTGAGCGAGCACGACACCCCCACGGAAGCACCGAACATCGCATCACCACAGCTTCTTGCACCACACGACGGGCCACGGACGGCACGTCGGGGCGGCCATCGCCCTGGTCCACCACGGACGAATTTCGTCGAGATGCTGCGCGAGCGCACCATCCGACGTTCCTGACCCTTCAGGGACTCCATGAATCTCCACATACAGCCTCGGCTGCGCCAGTTTCGCCGCCGCGCTGTCAGGCTCATCCTCACCGCCTCAGTGCTTAGCGGCGCTCTGCTGGTGGTCGGAGGGGCTTTGGCGCACCGCGCTGAAGCCCAAGCAGCACCCACCACCAGTGCGGTACCAGTGACCACTGGCGTGGTACAACCGCTCCCGTCTTTGCCGGGGGCCGTGGCCAACAACCAGCGCACCAGCACCTCCCCCGCCAGTGCAGGTGTGGTGGGTGCCCTTCCCACCTCGGTGCCATCCACCGGCACCTATCCCGTATTGGCCTTCGACAACCCGTTCGTGGATCAAAGCGCGCAGACGACCGCCAATGTCAGTATCAGTGTGGGCGACCCGGCCAAGCCCTCCCAGAGTGTTCTCATCATCTTGTTGCTCACGTTGCTGTCACTGGCACCGTCGTTGTTGATACTGCTCACCAGCTTCACTCGTATTGCCATTGTGTTGAGCCTGGTACGCAATGCGTTGGGCCTTCAGTCCATCCCTCCCAACCAGGTCATTGTGGGACTGGCGTTGTTCCTCAGTCTGTTCGTGATGAAACCCACCTTCGAACAGATCAACACAAACGCCATCAAACCCCTCATGCGGGGAGAGAAAACTCAGGGTCAGGCCTATGACGCCGCCATCGTTCCGCTGCGGACGTTCATGCTCAAACAAACCGGCAAGCGGGAGCTGAAGATGATGATCGGCGCCGCCAAGGAAGCCAAACCACGAACCACCGCCGACGTCAGCACCACCACTTTGATCCCTGCCTTCATCCTGTCTGAGTTGCGTATCGCCTTCATCATCGGCTTTGTGATCTTCATCCCCTTCCTGGTGATTGATCTCGTGGTGAGCTCCAGTTTGATGTCGATGGGCATGATGATGCTGCCCCCTGTCACCATCTCGCTGCCCTTCAAATTGCTGTTGTTCGTAATGGTGGATGGATGGGCTCTGGTAGTGAAATCGCTGATTACGAGCTTTGGATGACCCGGCCAATGACGTCGCTGGTGTTGGCCGTGTCCGATGCCGACGTAGTGCATGTGGCAGTCCAAATGCTCTGGGTCACTGCCAAAGTATGTGCACCGATTCTGATGGTGAGTTTGGCAGTGGGGTTTGGCATGTCGCTACTGCAGTCCGTCACCCAACTCCAAGATGCCACGCTTACCTTCGTCCCCAAGCTGATTGGTGTAGCGCTGGTGATCGTGTTCGCCGGCAACTGGATGCTCGGTGAACTCTCGGCGTTCACCACCATGATGTTCGACCTGATACCCACCCTGCTACGCGACAACTGAGGTGCGTTTCGAACTCACCAGCGGGCAACTCGTGGGGTATCTCTTGGCCATGACTCGTTGCGTGGCGTGGCTGGTAATCGCACCACCGTTCGGTACGCGGCTGATTCCTTCGCAGGTGAAGGTTGGTCTGGCCGCTGCGCTGACGTTGGCGGTGGGTCCGCAATTAGCCGCTTCCACGGTGCCGTTGGAGACCATTCCTCTTGTGGCGGCCCTCATCGGTCAGGTGGTAGCTGGGCTGGCCCTTGGCTTCTTCGCGCTGCTGGTGCTCACGGCGATTCAGTCCGCAGGTGCACTCATCGATCTGTTCGCTGGTTACACCCTGGCTCAGGTGTACGACCCCATGTCAGGGGCCGGTTCCAGCGTCTTTGCCCGCCTCTACCAAATGGTGGGTACAACCGTGTTGTTTGCCTCCGGCGGACATCTCATCCTGGTGCGTGGGTTCATCAGGTCCTTTGACGCACTGCCGTTGGACCGACTCACCCTGGCCCAGGCCGGTCTCCTCACCGGCCAGATGGGCACGTTCATGCTGGCCGCCTTGGAGATTGCGGCACCGGTATTGGCAGCCATGTTTCTGGCTGAGGTGGCGCTGGGGTTGCTCACACGAGCTGCGCCGCAACTCAATGCCCTGCAGTTGGGGATGCCCCTGAAGGCCCTCTTGGCGCTCACACTCACCGGCCTGGCCTTGCCGATCCTGCCAGAAGTGATTCCCAATCTCATTCGCACCATCTTGCGGGCCGGTCAGGTTCTCAGCAGCTGATGGCCCACAGCGACAAAACCGAGGCCCCCACCGCCAAACGAAAACGTGATGCCCGGAAGAAGGGGCAAATCGCCCGGTCGCAGGATCTGGTGACGTGGACCCAGATCTTGGTGGCTACGTTCGTGGTGCAATCGTCGTTTGCGTTGGCGGCAGCATCGTTGAACTCCACCATGACACAGGTTCGGAGCCTCATCATTGCCCCCGATGTCCATCGCAGTATTGCGTTGTTCGGCTCGGCCATCATCGGCGGTTTGGTGTCCATTGCCCCACTGGCACTTGGTATGGCTGCCGTCACGGTGGTGTCGAGCGTTGCCCAAACCGGCCTGGC
>JAYVGK010000317.1:0-4032 GCA_043772215.1 Acidimicrobiales bacterium
GCATACATGGCCACGGGGAAATCGGGATCGGCGAAGGCGTTGAGCATGGGAGTGACGATGCGCCACGCCTCGTGGACCTCGTCGGTGCGGATGAACAGCGTCTGATCGCCGAGTAGCGCATCGAGTAGCAACCGCTCGTAACCGTCCAGATCTTCCTCGGTGAACTGCTTGTCGTACTCAAAGTCCATTGATGTGGTGCGCACCTGGAACGCCTGCCCCGGCACCTTGGCCCCGAAGCGCAGCGAGATCCCCTCATCGGGTTGGATACGCACGATGAGGGAGTTGGGTTCCAGTTTCTTGGCCGTTTTTGCGGCGAAGGCCAAGTGCGGTGCTGCCCGGAAATGCATCACCACTTCGGTGACCCGTTTGGGTAGACGTTTGCCAGTACGCAGATAAATGGGCACCCCCGCCCACCGCCAGTTGTCCACCACGAGTTGGACGGCCAGGTACGTCTCGGTGGTGGAGGTGGGGCTGACGCCTTCCTCGCGACGGTAGCCCACTGCCTTCTCGCCTTCCACCAAGCCTTCGCTGTACTGCCCCCGCACCACCGACGATTCCACTTCGCGATCGCTCATGGTCACCACTGCCTTCAGCGCCTTGACCTTCTCGTCACGGATGCCGTTGGGATCCATGGACGACGGGGGTTCCATGAGCGTCAATGCCACCACCTGCATCACATGGTTTTGCACGATGTCGCGTAGTGCACCGGCCTCTTCGTAGAAGCCGCCGCGGTGGCCCACGCCGAGCGTCTCGGCCACGGTGATCTCCACATGATCAACGTAATTACGATTCCACAACGGCTCGAAGATGGCATTGGAGAAGCGCAACGCCAACAGATTTTGTACCGTTTCCTTGCCCAGATAGTGATCGATGCGATACACCTGCGACTCATCGAAACCGGAGTGCACGATGTCGTCGAGTGCCACTGCCGATGCCATGTCACGGCCGTACGGCTTTTCGATGATAACCCGGGCAAAGGCTCCTTCGGCGTGGGCATGATTGAGCCCCGCATCGCGCAGTCCACCCACCAGTATGGGGAACGTACTGGGGGGTGCAGCGAAGTAGTACAACCGGTTGCCGGTGGCCGTGGTGGCCCCCGACGGGGCCATGAACTGTCCTTCGATTTGCTCCAGCACACTGCGCAAACGGCTGAAGGTATCGGGGTGGTCGTACTCGCCGGTGATGTAACGGAACCGTTTGGTGACGGTGGCCCAGTCATCGGGTGGGTTCTCCACGGCGGCCGCCATCCGTGACTGGAAATCCTCGTCTGTCATCTCGGTGCGAGCTACACCTACCACCGCAAATGACGGGCCCAGAAACTTCCGATGGATGAGCTCGGCCAAGGCCGGCATGAGCTTCCGGCTGGTGAGATCACCGGAGGCGCCAAAGATCACCAGTGTGCTGGCGGGGGCAATGACCCCACCGTTGTTGCCTGCAGTATCAGACTGCATGCTGGTGACCGGCACCGCAATGGCACCGGCCGAATCAGCAGTTGGGCTCACGCTTTGGCGCGCAGTTGGGCGCCGCGCTCCTCCAACGTGGACAGCAGTTCCTCGAAGCTCTTCACGAACGAAGCGACCCCTTCGTGCTCCAAGGTCAATGCCACATCGTCCATGTCTATACCTTCAGCGCGCAGACCATTCATGGTCGCGAAGGCAGTGGCCACTGCTTCCACCTCATCGATGGTCCGGGCCAGTGTGCCGTGGTTGTCGAAGGCTTCGAGGGTGGCGTCGGGCAGGGTGTTCACCGACTGCGGGCCGATGAGCGAGTCCACATACAACGTGTCCGGGAATGCCGGATTCTTGGTGGATGTACTGGCCCACAACGGACGTTGAGGGCGGGCGCCGTGGGCGGCTAGGCGTTCCCAGCGGGGTCCGCTGAAGCGTTGGTTGAACAAGTGATATGCCAACACCGCTTGGGCAATGGCCGCCCTACCGCGCAACGCCAAGGCTCCCGGTGTTCCTGCCTTCTCCAAGCGACGATCAACTTCTGTATCTACCCGGGACACAAAGAACGACGCCACACTGGTTGTGGCGGACAGGTCGGTGGTGCCCCCCTCGAGCAGGCGCTCCAAGCCATGGATGTAGGCCTCCATCACTTCGCCGTAACGTTCGATGCTGAAGATGAGCGTGACGTTGATGTTGCGCCCTTCGGCAACCATCTCCTCGATGGCTGGTACCCCCGCCGCAGTGGCAGGGATCTTCACCATCAGGTTGGCCAGGTGCAAGGTGGTGTGCAACTGGCGAGCCGCAGCAGTGGTGGCGGCGGAATTGTCGGCCAGTAGCGGCGACACCTCCAACGACACATATCCGTCCACGCCGGCGCTGGCGGTATGGACCGGAGCGAGGATGGCACAGGCCGCCGTCACGTCGTGGCTCACCAAGGCCCAGTATGCATCTTCAGTGGAAGACCCCGCAGCGATGGCAGCGGCGTACTGCTCGTCGTAGTCCTTGCTCCCGGATATGGCCTTCTGGAAGATGGTGGGGTTGGACGTGACCCCCCGAACACCGCGCTCCACCAACGTAGCCAGGCCGCCGTCGGTGACGAAGGAGCGCTTGAGATTGTCGATCCACGGACTCTGTCCGTGAACCTTGGAGAGATCGAGCAGACGGGTCATGGTGTGGTCCTTTCGTGACCGGGTGTGGCTGGCATGTCAGAGTTTGTGTTCAAAGTTCGTCTTTAGAGTTCGTCTTCGTCGCCCTCGAGGAGCAGTAGGGCGGCTTCCACCACGGAGTCGGCATCAAAGCCATACTCCGACATGAGCCGGTCCGCAGGGGCCGAGGCGCCCCAGGTGTCTACCGTGACCGTGAGATCGGCGAAACGCTCCCACCCCATGGATGAACCCATTTCACAGGCCACCACAGGTACGTCTACGGGGAACACTTGCTCCTGGTATTGCTCATCGGTGGCCTCGAACAGGTCCCACGATGGCATCGACACCACCTGCGTGTCGTAGCCCTCCTCGCGCAACCGCTTGGCCGCTTCCACGCAGTGCTGCACTTCAGTTCCGGTACCCACCAACACAATATCGGGAACGTCTCCGGTGGGATCCACCAGTACGTAGGCGCCGTGCTCCACGCCGGCGATGGAGCGCTCCGCTGTACCCACCAACACCGGAGACTTCTGCCGGGCCAGGATGAGGGCCGTGGGACCAGTTTCGGCCCAGATGGCCACCCGCCACGCAGCCGCCACCTCGTTGGCATCGGCTGGTCGGATCATACGCAGGTCGGGCATTGCCCTCAACGACGCCAACTGTTCAATGGGCTGGTGGGTGGGGCCGTCCTCGCCTACCCCGATCGAATCGTGGGTCCAGGAGTAGATGACTCGGGCTTTCTGGATGGCCGCCACTCGTACCGCACCACGCATGTAGTCGCTGAAGACAAAGAAGGTTCCACCCACCGGCAGGATGCCACCGTGGGCCGCCATGCCACTCATGATGGCGCCCATGCCATGCTCACGGATGCCGAAGTGCAGGAGCCGTCCTTCCGGAGAACTGGCACTGAACGCAGTGCCGCCCTTGATCATGGTGCCGGTGTTTCCCGTGAGATCAGCCCCGCCGGCCATGAGTGCCGGCACGCTGGGTATGAGCGCGTTGAGGCACTCACCGGAGGCCACTCGGGTGGCTACATCCTTGCCCGCTTCGTATGTGGGCAGATTATTGGTCCAACCTGCCAACGGCCTACCGGCCATACATGTTTCGAACACCTCTTTGTCCACGTGGGCGGCTAGGCGCTTGTCCCACGCCGCCGCTTCCGACGACCCTCGCATCCCTGCTCGGTGATAGCTCTCGGCTACGTCGGGGGCGATGAAGAAGTCTTCTGGTGGCATGTTCAAGATGACCTTGGTGGCGGCCACCTCTTCCACCCCCAGCGGCTCACCATGGGCCGCTGACGTATCGGTCTTGTGTGGTGCCGGGTAGCCGATATGGCTGCGCAGTCTGATGAAGGTGGGCTTGTCGGTGACTGCTTGGGCCCGACGCAACGCTGCTTCGAGGACGTCAAGGTCATTGGCCACTTCACCAATTTCGTCCAC
>JAYVGK010000318.1:0-1649 GCA_043772215.1 Acidimicrobiales bacterium
TAACACCGCCACCCACGCAGCGTTCGAGTGTGTGGACGCCAGGCAGGTTCGTGGACCTGGTGCAGGGCTGCTGGGTGTCCACAAACCTGCTGGAGGTCCACGGTGGTGCCGTGTGATGCGATTTGTCGGGTCGATGGCGTTGCTCGAGTGTCCTAACGTTGGGTGCAAACACCCCCGATTGGAGCTACGCATGCGCGCCCGTTCACTTGTAATCACCTTCATCCTGGTTGTCGCCGCCGCCGGTTGCAGCTCGTCAAAAAAGAGCTCCGACACCACCGTTGCCGCCCCGAACGTCACCCTGGCCCTCGACGCCACCACGGTCGCGCCGGATACCTCAGTTGCGGTTGACACCACGGCAGGATCGTCCGCCTCTGAAGCCACCGGGGCTGTCGACACCACTGTTGCGTCTCCGGCCACCGTGGCCAGTAACACCACCGTGGCCAGTGGCGCCACCGTGGCCGCCCCCAGCGCTGATGTGCTCATCACCGGTTTCTTACAGAGCATGAACGGGGGCAAGGTCCCCAGTGCCAAAGACATCAAATGCGTTTCCTCGAAGGTGGATCCGGCTGCATTGGCTGCCCTTGGTGCAAGCTCAACCGGTGCCACTCCTGATCCGAAGATTTTGCTGCCCGTTGTGAAAAGCATCTTCAGCTGCAAGCCAGATGGTCTGGTTGAATCGTTGTCGAGCAGCCTCGGAACCATGCCGACCGGAGTCACGGCAGAACAGACCAAATGTATCGCCAGTGGCTTGGTTGACGTGATGGGCAGCGACGACAAGTTGCTGGAATTGACGATGACCACCGGTTCGCTGAAGGAGTTGCCCAAGGCCGATCGTGACGCGGTGGTGGCCAAACTCACCCCCACCGTCAACAAGTGCGTGGATGGCGACCTCCGGGCAAAGGTACTGGCCGAATTGCAGAAGTAGCGCTCAGGCGGAACGGGCCAACCATGCGCCAGCTCGTTCCGCCACCACGCTGACCGCTACGGCAGTGGTGGCGGCGGTACACGTGGGCATCACGCTGGCGTCGATCACGTAGAGATTGTCGAACCCCCGCACTCGACATGTCTGATCCACCACCGTGAGGTGATCATCGGCGGCCCCCATCCGGCATGTCCCTGTGCCGTGATACCAATCGCCCAAGTGCTGCAGCACCCAACGGTCGATGTCGTCGCCGCCAAGACTGTCCGGTCCATCGAAGTCCGATATAGCGGTGCGTAGTGCCGAGGTTTGCAGCAACTCGAGTGCTTGGCGAACACCTGCGCGCATACGGAATTTATCCGTCCCTGACTCCAGCATCTGCGGCTCGAGCGCCGAGTGACCATTCGGCCCGACGCGCAGCACGCCCCGCGATGAGGGATGAGTGAGCGCAATACTCAGCGCACCCATGGATTGGTCAGTTTGCCCTGTGTGGCTCATCACCAACAGCAGCAAGTCCCCGTTGAGGCGAGCACCGCTGGCGATGGCGGGTCGTTGACTGGCAGTGGCCCCACCGTGAGGTGTGCGCCAACGTACCGAGATGCTCACGCCGGGGTGATCCTGGAGCCCCACGCCAATACCGGGCAGATCAATGTTTGAGCGCCACAGCAGTAACGGACTTCCCACCACGCCCGCACACGCCACCACTCGATCGGCCGAAATCACGGCACCA
>JAYVGK010000319.1:0-4296 GCA_043772215.1 Acidimicrobiales bacterium
CAAGAGTGCGCCGCCCGTCGCCAATTATGCGACCACAGGAGTGGGGCTGGCTAGGCGGGGACGGACGTGCTGAAGAACCCTCGGAGCGAAGTGGCCATCTCCGCCCGAATCGGCGCCCCTGACGGCAGCATGTCCACTGCCGTAAGCGATGTGTGTATGTGCCCCCGAGCTCGGAGGTGCTGCACCTCGACACCTGCTTCAGCCATGGCCTCGGCGTACGCCGTTCCCTCATCGCGCAACGGATCGAACTCACCAGTGACCACCATCGCCGGCGGCAGTCCCGCAAGGCTTGCCGCCCTGAGCGGGGCCGCCCGCGGGTCGCTGCGCTTCGATGCGCACTCCGGGTCAGCCGGATCGATGTATTGATCCCAAAACCACGACATCAGCGAAGCCGTCAGCGCCCGGCCTTCACCGTTCTCGACGTAGGACGCTCGAGTGAGATCGCTGTCTGTCACCGGCGTGAGCAAGAGTTGACCCACGAGTTGCGGACCATGGGCATCGCGGGCCATCTGGGCCACCACGGCTGCGAGGTTGCCGCCGGCACTCCAGCCCGCCACTGCCAACTGGCCCTCGATCAACCCGAGCGAAGATGCATTGGCCGCCACCCACTGCACGGCCGCGAACGCGTCGTCCACGGCGGCCGGGAACCGCGCTTCGGGAGCGTGCCGATAGTCCACCGACACCACCGCTGCGTCGGCGCGTACACAGAGATCTCGACAGAATGGATCATCAGAGTCGTGAGCACCGAGCACCCAGCCACCACCATGGAAATACACGACCGCCGGATGAGGTCCGGCGCCGCTCGGACGATAGAGGCGATAGGCCAGGTCACCGGCAGCGCCGGGAAGAAATCCATCAACGATCTCACCAACGTCGGGCCCCGGCGCACGAACTGCCGATGCGGCATTCATGAATTCACGAGCGGCGGGCGCAAGCATGGACTCGATAGGCGGAAGTTCCATGCCCGCCATCATCTCCAACATGATGGAGACGTCGGGTTGGAGGCGCCGGACGACGCCATCGTTGACCGTGGCGGAATCCGCTCCGATGCGAGTGAATCCAAGGTATCCGTTGGCGACCACCTCATCGCAGACGCCCCGGTAGCGGTCAACGCCACCCGGATAGGGAAGAAACACTCTCGCCTTGCCGGGCACGTTTGCACCCATGTACCAAGAGTTGGCTCTCGGCATGAGGGTGATGGCGGCAAAATCGTTCACATGCTGAACCCATCCGTCGACGGCTGCCGAAGTTGGTTCGATGGTGTCGAAGTGATCAGCGCGCAGATCAACAAGGCAATTCACAATCCAATCAACGTGTTGCTCGATGGACACGATCATGTTCGACAGTACTGACGGGCTGCCGGGCCCCGTGACCATGAAAAAGTTGGGAAAACGTTCAGCCATCAGCCCGAGATACGTGGTTGGTCCAGCCGCCCACGCTTCACGGAGGGTCATCCCATCGCGCCCAGTGATGTCCACCGACACGATGGCACCGGTCATGGCATCGAAGCCGGTGGCGAAGACAATGGCATCGAACACCATGGACTCCTCGACCACGTCGATACCAGATTCGGTGACGGTGACAATTGGGTGCTTGCGGAGATCGATCAATCGCACATTTGGACGATTGTACGTTTCGTAATAGTCGGTGTCCACGCACAACCGTTTGGTACCAATTGGGTAATCCTTGGGGCACAGCGCCTCGGCAGTTTCGGGGTTGTCCACCCTGGCCCGGATCTTGTTCCGGACGAACTCGGCGAGTTGGTCATTGGCGTCGGCATTGGCCATGTGATCCATGTACGAATTGAGGAATTCAATGATGCCCCCTCGCTCCCAGGCAGCCTCGTAATGGCCGAGGCGTTCCTCATCGGACACACCAAGCGCACTTACAGTTGGTACTGGTACCGGCACTCCAGCCCCGGACAGCCGCGCCGCCGCTCGGTAGGCAACGCGATCTTGCTCGTAATTTGCCCGCTTGTCGACGTAGGTGGGGCCGTTGTACGCAGGAATCGAGTAGTTCGGGGTGCGCTGAAACACCGTGAGCTGTTTGGCCTGTTTGGCTATGATCGGGATGGACTGGATTGCCGATGAACCGGTGCCGATCACAGCGACACGCTGGCCGGTGAAATCCACGCCATCGTGGGGCCACCTGCTCGTCCAATACACGTCGCCGGTGAAACGGCTGGTGCCTGCGATGTCGACCTCTTTGGGGACCGACAGACAACCCGACGCCATCACGTAGTGCCGGCAACTGACAGTGGATCCCGTTGATGTGCTCAGAACCCAGCGGCGGCCGCCGTCATCCCAGGTCGCTCGGTCCACCCTCGTGGAGAACTCGATGTCACGACGCAGGTCATGCTTTTCGGCCACCAACTGGGCATACCGAAGGATTTCTGGTTGGGTGGCGTAACGCTCGGACCACACCCATTGGCGCTCTAATTCCGGATCAAAGCTGTACGAATAGTCGATGCTTTCCACATCGCAGCGCGCCCCCGGATAACGGTTCCAGTACCACGTACCGCCGACGTCATCACCCGCCTCGAACACTCGTGCGGAGAATCCGAGATTCCGCAGTCGGTGAAGCAAGTACATGCCGGCGAACCCGGCGCCCACGACGCAGACGTCGAAGTCGACGGCGACGGCCTCTGACTTGGCGGGTACATCTGTCTTCAACGACATCTCGTCCTCCTGAAGGGGCTACGACACTCGGACTGAGGGTACGCATGATGCAGGACAACGACCAATCGTGGCCGTTTCGCACCGCAAGAGACCAAACAACCGGTGGAGAAGGTGAAGTCCCGCAGCCCGACAAGATCGGGTCAGAACGAAGCTCTTGACTGGGAAGATCCCCGAATAGCCAATGTTCCCAGACAAGAACCGAGAAGGGGCCCGTTCTTGTTTGGCTTAGTGGTTACTGACACGAACTAGGCGCAGGCTTGCTGGCGAAGCGATCGGCAATCCATGCGGCCACGTCTGGCGCTGCGTGAAGTCCACCTTCGAGATGCCCCACGCCGTCGTACAACACGTAGTGAACCACTTGGCCGTTGTCGCACATTCGCTTGATGAGTTGGGCAGTGGCATTGGGATCCACGATCTTGTCAGCGCCTCCCTGGGTGATCATCACAGGAGCATCGATGATTGCATTGCCGGGAGTGTTGGTGGCGGCGATCGTTTTCCATGGCTCGGTGCCCCATGGTGGCTTGCTCAAGAAGGTGACACTCAACGCCAGCGAATTGGGGACCGACGCAATGATTTGTGGCCGCGAGTACAGGCAGTTTTGGGCGATCTTGCGAACGGCGGGCCGAGCTGCGGGCGTCACGATGTCTTCGAGGCGGGCGTCGTCGTATACCTGCGACAACGCCTCGAGTGCCATGGAAATGAGAATACGTCCCAATACGGTCTTGACATTGAGGCTGAACAGTTCAACCACGTCTGGCACGGGTGCGCCACCCGCCACCGCCACAAGGTGTAGCTCCGGGGCGTACTCCGCTGCTATTTGGCCAGTGAACAATGAGGCCTGTCCACCTTGCGAGTGACCCCACACGGCGAAGTCGCGACTGGCGTTCACCTTCGGTAGTGCACGTGCCGCCCGGACGTTGTCGAGCTCATTCATGCCTTCGGACTTGCCAACAAGATATGGATGTGGGCCCTCGGTGCCCAAGCCTTGGTAGTCCGATGCGGCAATGACGTAGCCGGCGGCCACGAACTGGCTGATCCCTTCCATGGAGATGGCCCACTTCTTGCCCTGCAGCGATGGTGCGCAACGACTGGCCACACCAACCGTGCCGTGCGTATAGGCGATGATCTTGCGACCCCCCGTTGCCGGGGCGGAGTCCGGCACGATCACCAAGCCACTCACGGCTGTGGGTTTACCGTTGTAACCCGTCGACAGATACAGCACTCGATACGTGGTGGTCTCCGGGTAGAAATCGTCGATGACCTCTCGACGGATCACTGTGCCGGGCGGACTATCCGGAAGCGGTGACGGAGCGGTATAAAAATCGCCTGGCTCGTTTGGCTGCGAACGGTGTATGGCCACGCTCAACGCCACACCACCGAATGCCAAAGCAAATGCGATGACGGCGCCCGTGATGCGCAACGATCGTGGCCAACGATGCCAGTCTTTTTCCGGTGCCACCGGCGTGGCGTCCGATGCATGACTGCGCAACTTCAACGCAATGGCCATCACACCGATGCCGAAAATGACCGTACGCAGTCCGAACACAACACCGAGCACGAGGACCGTGACGGCTGGCCACGAGATGGCGATGATCCCCACGATGATGTTGGTGAGCCC
>JAYVGK010000320.1:0-6432 GCA_043772215.1 Acidimicrobiales bacterium
GACTCGAGCAGGCGACGTAGGTCGATTCGTTGGCGATCCGAATGGGTGTCGCGAGCCAACGCCAGAAGGCCAGTGATGGTGTTTTCCAGGCGGTCCACATCCACGAGAAGATCGCGCGTGGCCGAAGCGGCGTCAGCGCTTGGATCCAAGAGTTCCGCTTCAATGGCCAATCGCAAACTGGCCAGCGGTGTCTTCAATTGATGAGAAACATCAGCCGAGAATGATCGCTCTCGATTGCTAGCCATCCCAAGGTGTTCGGCGGCGCGAGCAAGATCTGCTCCGATTTCGTCCAACTCCGCCACTCCGCTTTTGCGCGGTCTCACCGTGAAGTCCCCTTCACCGAGGCGACGGGCATCGGCCCGCAGGTCCTCCGCTGGCCGGATCAACCTCCTCGCCAGTACCGAGCCAGCAGCTGCTGCGGCCAGCAACGCCAGGATGCCAAGCCCTCCCAAAATGGTCCAGCCAATGAAGTCCCGACGGCGAAGATCGCTCAGATGGTCGTCGACTCGAATGACACCGTAGAAATCACCTGCGACCTCCACCGGGATGGCCACCACGAGGCGATCCGATGTCCGACCATCGGCCCCTAGTTGGCCTGCCGTGGCCTTGCGAACCACCGCATCGGACCGGACAGGGCCGCGACCGCCGATCAGGGCGCCGCCAGCATCGTAGAGACCAATTTGTACGTCGCCGTCAGCCACAGGAAAGCGGATGGGCTCGGTGGATGGCTCATCTGGCACGAGTCGTTGGGCGGCGGCAGCCTGGCGTTCGAGTGAAAGCACCGCTTCGCGATAATTGCGCTGCGACAACACAAAACCGAGTGGTACGCCCAACACGATCAGTGCGGCAAGCGTCGACAGCAGTGATGTAATCAGAACGCGACGTCTCATCGGAACAACTTCATCGTTTCAGAAGGTAGCGCGGTGTTGTTTTGGCGAGATGTACAGCAGTGAGTTTTGCCTCTTCGTTGTGCAAGTGCATACCGGCCCTTTGCTGACATCTCCCTATCGTTGGCGACAAGGAGCCGAACAGGAGGGCAACGTTGTGGACCAACTGACAGACCTGACGGTGTCGAACCTCGGTCTCGCCGTTGCCGTAGTGGCCAGCTGGGTCGTAGTGGCCGCGATATTGACAAGCATCATCAGCCGGAGCGCAACCGCAGGGCGTCGTGGAGGCGAGGAGAGCATCGTAGCGAGGCGGAGCAGCGCAGCCCAATGCGTCAGTCGGAAGGTGACCAAACGCAGTACCGGTCCTCAGTCCAGGGAACGCGGCTCGAAGCGGTAACCGATGCCTCGTAACGACACGATTCGACTTACACCTGGTGAGTTCTCCCCGAGTCGGCGGCGGAGGGCACCGATGTGCACGTCGAGGGTCTTGGTGGAACCCCACCAGTTTTCGTCCCATACCCGACTCATGAGGTCTTCGCGCTTGATGACGGCACCGGGGTTGGCCACCAACTCCGCCAGAAGCTCGAACTCCTTGGCCCGCAATTCGACCTCGGTGCCACCCACCCACACCCGATGTGCGACTCGGTCGACCGTGACGTCACCTGCTATGTGGCGGTCGCTGTCAGCGGCTGCGAAGCTATTGGAATCAATCCGCTCTGCGCGCCGCAGTTGGCTGCGGATCCTTGCCAACAGTTCGGCCAACCGAAATGGCTTGGCCACGTAGTCGATGGCTCCGGCGTCGAAGCCCACCACTACATCGATTTCCTCGCCCCGAGCAGTCAGCAGTATCACCGCCAAGCCAGGATGACTGGTCTGTAATTCCTTACAGAACTCCACCCCATCGCCGTCTGGGAGGCCAACATCTAGCAGCACCAGATCAGCACCTGCGCTGAGCAGGGTCCTTCCCTCGGCGATGGTTGCGCTGCGTTCCACCGCATATCCTTCGGCCACCAGCGACCGAGCCAAATTGATGGCGATGCGGTCGTCGTCCTCCACAACAACTATCCGGTAACGGTTGTTGTTCACGAAGGCTCACGGTAGTCGTGTCAGGCTGTGGCAATGGGTACGAGTGCGAGTTCACGGGGCATTGAATGCGCGTCCTGATCGTAGAGGACGACGTGTCCATGGCCGGCTCACTGCAACGAGGCCTGGTGGCCGAGGGGTACTTGGTGGACGTTGCCAACGACGGTGCGCAGGGTTTGGAGGCAGCGCTCGGTGTTGACTACGACGCCATCGTCCTCGATGTGATGCTGCCCGAACGCAACGGATTCTCCGTTGTTGCTGAACTGCGGGCAGCGGGACTAATCACGCCGGTTTTGATGCTCACGGCCAAAGATGGGGAATGGGATCAAGCGGAAGCGCTCGATGCCGGAGCTGATGATTACGTCACCAAGCCGTTCTCCTATCCGGTGCTGTTGGCCCGTCTGCGCGCGTTGTTGAGGAGATCAACCACGCAACTGTCAGCTGTGCTCAGTGTTGGCGACCTCCGTGTGGATGTGGCCGCCCACAGATGCTGGCGCAGTGATGTCGAGGTTGACCTCACCCCTCGCGAGTTCGCACTGCTGTCGTATTTGATGTTGCGCCAGGAACAGGTGGTGAGCAAGGTGGAGTTGGTAGACCACGTGTGGGATACCGCATTCAACGCCGACACCAACGTGGTGGAAGTCTACGTGGGATACCTACGCCGAAAGGTCGACGCACCGTTCGGGCGCAATTCGCTGCAAACAGTACGTGGCGTGGGGTACCGGTTGGCGGCTGATGAATAGATCGTGGTTTGTATTTGGCGCGTCAGTACGGATCCGCATCACGGTGGCTGCGGTGGTTGTGGTTGGCGGGTCGCTGCTGTTGGGATCACTGGGACTGGTGGCGCTGTTGCATCGCGGCGCGTTGCGCTCGGTACGCATCGATGCTCAGGTGCGAGCCGCAGAAGTGGCAGCGTTGGCTCTGAGGGGACCGTTGCCGAGGCCCCTTCCTGCGGTGGTTGGTGACTTTCCCACGTTGATACAAGTGGTTGCCGTTGATGGTGCGGTTTCAACCGCCAGTGCTCCCTTGCTGGGTTGGGCGGCACTGGTGGACGCATCGCAACGCAATGGGGACCGGGGGAGGGGACTGGAACTGACGTTGGCGTCGGGGAGAACGCAATGGTGGGTGCAGGCCGTCCCTGCAACCGTTGGCGGTCGAGCCGAAACTGTGATCGTGGCCACCTCCTTGGCTCAGGGCCGACGAACCGTCAACCAGCTCAAAGCCCTATTGGCGATTGCGGTTCCGGCTTTGGTGTTGGCCTCCGGCCTGGCGGCCTGGGCCATGGTGGGTAGAGCCCTACGCCCGGTAGACCAATTGCGTTCGGAAGTGAATGCACTGGCCCTCAGTGGGACAGCGGCACGCGGGAGGCGGGCCACAGAACCTCGCACCAACGACGAGATCGGTCGATTGGCCACCATGCTCAATCTGCTCCTGGAGCAGGTGGATGCGTCGGCCGCCGCACAGCGGCGCTTCGTAGCCGACGCGTCGCATGAGCTACGAGGACCAATTGCCAACATCCGGGTGGCGCTGGAGGTGGCTCGTGCTTATCCCACTCAGGTCGATTGGTTGGCTGTGTCGGATGAAGTGCTCACTCAAGACGGTCGTATGGGACGCCTAGTTGATGATCTGCTGTTGTTGGCTCGGGGTGACGATGATCTCGCGCGACGCCACGATGAAGTGCTCGACCTGGGTGTGATCGTGGAACAGGTGGTGGGGCAGACAGCACAGCTCGGAAGTCATCAAGTGTCGGTGCGCACCACCCGTTGCGACAGCACCGCCGTGATGGACGATCGCAATCAAGTAATCAGTATCATCGCCAATTTGGTGGAGAACGCCGTCCGGTTCGCGGCATCGGCGGTGACCGTGTCACTGGTTGCCGCGGGCGGATGGGCCGAGCTCACGGTCACCGACGATGGTCCGGGAATTCCAGAGGCTGACCACGAACGTATCTTCGATCGTTTCGTGCGCGTAGACGAGCATCGCAACCGCAGCGGTGGAGGGGCAGGATTGGGCCTGGCCATCGTGGCCCGACTGGTGGCAGAACGCGGAGGCGTGGTGACCGTGGGAGACGCTCATCCCGGCGCAGTGTTCACCGTTCGCCTACCCGTGCGTCGCTCGACCCGCTGAGCGCCCCCAAAGTCGCGCCCGACATCTAGGGGATGCAGCGCCGCAACAGAACACGCCGACTCCGGCAGCAACCAGATGTTGTACGTCGAACAGTCGGTGAAACAAGATGGCATTGGCGAAGAGAAATATGGTCAATGCCCATATCGCCGAGCGGCGCCACCGGTTCATCGTTTTGCCCGTTGCGGGCAGGCCGAACGTGGCTGCGGCGATGGCGGCAAACATTGCCGACGATGTACCGCCATCTCGCTCAACCAGGTTGTGGGCAGCAACGTGCGAGCCTTGTGCTGCGGCCAAACGGAGCACCAATAAAATAGTGACGCTGGAGATCAAATCGCCCATGAAGAACGCCGCAATGGTGCGTTTGCTGCGCAGAACGTACTCCGACCCGGCTAAGAGTGGAATGAGCGTCAGAATCCCGAATCGTATGCCGTGGCCGTCCTGTACGAAGATGGCCGTCACCAAGCGGTGCAGTTGCCAGTGGTGGGTGATGTCCACCCAATTGTAGGTGAGGGCTGACCGCAGTCCATCGTAGGAATCACGATCGAGTTGCGTGACCACTTGCAATGTCACCAGCACCACGCTCACCGCGACCGTGAACGGAAGTCGACGGCCCGTTGCCACCAGCGCGCGAGCGGCCGCACCAATCCAGCCCGAAGCCAACTCCAATCGACCGGTATCGGCATGCGGCAGTTCACCCGCCCTACTGGTGGCCACGGCGATTGGCAGTAGCTCCGTATCGGAGCGATACATCAGAAACCGGGGCTCCCAACGGGGACGCCATTTGTCTTTGAAGGATCGGAGTCCAGCGAAGTTGAAGACACGTCCACCGCGGTCATAGAGAATTCGCAAGGCTCGGTCCGGAACCGAGTCACCGCTGATGTTGGCAAATGGTGCCAGCCCCAAATTCATGCCGGAGAGTCCATCGGCGGCAAAGCGGCGGATCATGTTGACGAAGAGGAAGTCCATCACCGGGCTGTTTGCGTCAGGATGGCGGCGCATGAGGTCGAAGTTGCCGTCGACACTGTTGAAGGACGGGATCACGTTGGTGAATGCCTGGATCAACCCTGATGGGTCGAAAGCGGCCAGAACGGTGGTGGACCGCAGATAGTCCTCGTCGAAACGCCCCAGCGTGAATGTCCGCTCCCGATGGCCACCATCTGCCAACCATGCATCAGACACCACGCGCAATCTCGACATGGTGGCATCGTCAATGGGGGCCGGTAGTTTCACCACGGTCCAGCCGTCCCGTTCCATCTTGGCGATATTGGATCTGATGTTTTTGAAGTGACTACCGGAGAGGGAGAACGACTTCACATCAACAATGGCTTCCTCCCCGATTTTCAACTCTTTCAACCCGAGCTTGGTGAGTAGTTCTGCTCCGTCCGGTGTCACCTGATGAAAAGCAGGCAACCAACCGTTGAGCTCGCATCGTTCCAAGAACGCCGCTGCGGCTTGCAGACACGAGGTGTTCGTACCCACGGGCTCGCCCAAAGACACCGCCACTGAGCCCACTACTTTGTAGCTGACAAACGCATTCCCATCATCAGCGAACAGATGGTGCTTGTCGCTCAGCAGATGAAAATAGGCAAGGGATGTTGTTGCGGAAGTGTCAAGAACGCAGCGCACATCCTGTAGTTCTTGGATGTGCTGCGTGCCACCGAGCACCACCGAGTGCAGCAGTCGGGCCGTGCCTACAATCAGCACAACGACCACCATCACCCGGACGGAGGTGATGAAGAAGTCGCCGTGGCGGGTGATCGGCTCGATGGTGGATGTGGGCAACAAGAAGAGCAGGCGAGTGGCCTGTTCGGCCGATTCCACCAGTGATGTGGACCGTCGGAATTGTCGGTCCAGTAGATACAGCCCTACGACTCCGTAGGTGTAAGTAGCAATTGCACCAAGTAGTAGCCAAAGAATTCCCTGTCGCGCCAGCACTGGGTCGGGCCGAGCGCGAAAGTATCTCGTGGAGCGCAGGAGGACGGCTGCCACCACCACAGCTGCTCCGACGCCGAACAGGTCGGCTTTCACCAGGTGATGGCCGATGAGTGAAGCACCGGTGGCACCAACCGCTAGTACCCAGGCCATCCGCTTGCCCCGTAGCAGACCGTGCACCGAGCTCAACAGTGTGAGAGCTGCGATCAGCAGTGCGTATCGGAACAGCCGCGTTGTGGAACCACCAAGATGCAGCGACAGCGTTCCGATATGGGCAAGGGCATGACGCGATGCTGCTTGGATTGCGTCCGTAAGGGCAAGGAGAGCGGTGGCAAATGCCGCAGCGCGTCGCCAGCGGCGGCCTTGTCTGTCCAGCTCCCGGTAAGCGGACATCTCGCTTTCG
>JAYVGK010000321.1:0-2307 GCA_043772215.1 Acidimicrobiales bacterium
CGCCGTTTCCTCGTGCTTGTTCCAATAACCCACCATGTTCTGCGGAGACCGAGTCCACAGTTCACCAATTTCGGTGGCCGGTAGGGAGTGGCCCAATTCCACGTCCACGATCTTCATTTCCACCCACGGATACGGTTTGCCTGCAGAGCGGAGAAGATATGCGCGCGGACCTTGTGGATCGTGATCATCGGGGCCCAATTCGGTGATGGCGCCCGTGGTTTCGGTCATGCCATATACCTGGATATGGGGGCATTTGAGGGTGGCCATCGATGCCAACAGCGTTTCGTTGGTAATGGGGGACGCGCCATAGACCACCGAACGAAGGCTGGAGTAGTCGCGCTCTGCCGCTCCTGGCACCATCGCCATGAACGACAGCAGAACGGGCACGAAAAACGCATTGGTGGCGTGGTCTTGCTCAATGAGATCCAGCAAGATGTTGGGCAGCGGGTCGCGTACCAACAGCGTCTCGGCGCCGGCGTACATCCCCACCAGTGCCCACCCCGAACCTCCGATGTGAAACAAAGGCATGGTGGCAATGTTTTTCGAGGTCTCGTCGATGCTCCACGGGCCCAGTACGTTGGTCAGGAGTTGGAACAGGTTCCGGTTGGCCGTCATCACCCCCTTCGGCAGGCCGGTGGTGCCGCTGGTGTACAGCTGAAAAGCCACATCGTCGGGCGACGCTGACACCAGGGGGTCCACCGCCTCATGAGCGCCAATCCAGTCCTCGTAGTGCGGCCACCGGGCGTGAGTGCCGAGGGCCACGATGGTGGTGACCGAGGTCAACGTGGCTTCGATGGATTCGATGGCCTCGAAGAAGTCTGCCCCCACCACCAGCACCGTGGCCCCCGAATCGTTCACGGTGTAGGCAATCTCGGGCGGAGCCAAACGCCAATTGACCGACACATCAACCACGTTCGCCTTGCTTGCACCCATGAGCACCTCGAAGAACTCCACCGAGTTCTTGTCAAGGAACGCAATACGTTGCTGAGGGCCCACGCCCGCCGCCACCACGGCCTGCGCCACTCGACTCGAGCGCTCGTTCAACTCCTGCCAGGTCACGGTGCGCTCGCCGAAGGTGATAGCAGTGGCGGTGGGTTTGCGGCCCGCCCACACCCGCACGATGTCGGCCACGCTGGCAATGCCGGAAGTCACGGAGTCATTCATGGGGCCAAATGATATCGAGACGTTATAGGGGCCTCATGGTGCGTTCATCGAGGTACGTGGCAGGATCACCAGCGATGAGTAGAGAACCGCGCCCCGGATGCATCCATGTCGTCATTGAGATCCCCAGAGGGAGCCGTAACAAGTACGAGATAGATCACACCAATGGTCGTGTGTTCTTGGACCGCCGTCTGTTCAGTGCCACGGTGTATCCGGCTGACTACGGGTTCATCCCCGACACCCTCAGCGGCGACGGTGACCCCCTCGACGCCCTCGTACTGCTGGAGGACCCGACGTACCCAGGGGTGTGGACCGAAGCTCGCCCGGTGGGCCTCATGTGGATGCAAGACGAGGCCGGCCCGGACGCCAAGATCATCTGTGTTCCACCCAACGAGCCCCGGTGGCGTGGCGTGGAGGATCTCGACGATCTGCCCATCGAGTTACTTCAGGAAATCCAGCACTTCTTCGACGTGTACAAGATGCTGGAGCCAGGCAAAGAATCGTCCACGCAGGGGTTCGAGGGGGCTGCTGCGGCTTGGCGCGAAATCGAAGAGTCTCGGGCCCGCTTCGTTCCGCATACCTGAAGGCTCACTGTCCGCCCGGCAGCCCACACCGCTTCAGTTCCACATTGGTGATGCGTTCCCCCCGGATACAGACCTTCACCAAATCGGCCAGCACCAAGGGTGACCACCCATTGAGAAAATCACCATGGAAACTGGTCAGCGGCCCTGATGACAACTGCGTCTTCGGTACTTCAACCAACAGCCGCAGGCGCGGCACCGCAACTGCAGTACCCGACGGGCATGTTTTGCCCACGGCCGCGTCCCAGCACTGAGCGAAGCTCGAACGGTACGGACGGATAGCGCACCGCAGCCAACAATGCCGCCCATCTCCGATTCGTCATCCGCCGCGTTTGCGAACCCGCATCTTCAACGGGGCGGCGCCAAAGCCGAAGTGCTCACGGATCTTGCGCTCGAGAAAGCGCATGAACTGCGGCGACAACTCCTTGTTGGCGAACAGCGTGAACGTGGGCGGATCGGTGGCTCCCTGGGTGGCGTACATCACCCGTGCCTCCCTACCCGGAAACCCTGCCTGGGCGTTTTGGATGAGCTCGTTGAGCGCCCTGGTGGGTACCCGCATGTGGTA
>JAYVGK010000322.1:0-12727 GCA_043772215.1 Acidimicrobiales bacterium
GCACCGTGGGGGGAAGACCCAGCGATGCCCGTTGCCCCCGAGATGCCCACGCTACGGGTTCCACGGCGTCGCTGGCATCGAGCGCGCCGAAAAGTGAGCGCACATAGGTTCCAATTCCGCCAGGCACAGTACGACGGAGTTGCTCAGCCGTGATCAGGACTCGCACTGCACATCCCTGTACAGCGCGATCATCTCTGTGCCCATACGATTCCAGGTGTACCGGGCGGCGCGGGCGCGCCCGGCTGATACTGCCAATGACCGCTGCACCTCAGACGTCAACAAGCTCTCCATGGCAGCCGCCAACGCAACGTCATCTCCGGGCGGCACCAGTACGCATGCGTCACCAAGTACTTCGGGAAGCGATCCCACACGGGTGGCAACCACGGGTACACCTTGGGCCATGGCCTCCAATGGGGGAAGGCCAAACCCTTCATACAGCGAGGGATAGGCAAACACCGACGCATTGGCCAACAGCCAATTGCGTTCGTCGTTGTCCACCCACCCCAATCGGGCCACCCGCACCCGCACCGATGGTTCCAAACTAGCCACTGCGTCGTCCACGGCTGCGCTGCCCCATCCGGGGGGGCCGGCATGCACCAAGCGCAGTTCTGGGTGAGCACCGCCAAGATGGCCAAATGCTCGTACCAGGCACGGAAGGTCCTTACGTGGTTCGGCCGTACCAATGGCCAGGATGTAGGGGGCTGGGCTCCCCACCGAGGGCGGAGCGGCGGCCAACTTGGCAGTAAGTACACTTACGGTAGGGATTCCGGGCATCACCACCCTCACTCGTTCCGAGCTCACCTGCAACCATTCCTGCACCTCGTGAGCCACAAACTGAGAATCGCAATGGACCCACGCGCCCGCCCGCACGGCGCGTTGCACCATCGCTGGGTGACGCCGGGTGGCTGGCGTACAGAGCTGCGGAAAATGCACTGCAGTGAGGTCATGAACGCTCACGATCCGGCCCGCTCGCCGGGTGGGTGGCACCACATAGTTGGTGCCGTGGACCACGTCTACCGGGCCACTCCACCACTCGATGACCGCTCGGTTGGAACGTCCCCACACCGCATGGGCGGCCCTGGCCGGGATTGGGTAACGCTGTGCTCCGGCTTCATGGCGACCCTTCCAGGTGAAGGCCAACCGGTGTACGCGCACGTCGGGACGCCGTTCCAACTCAGCCACCAAGCCAGCCACCAACTGCCCTATCCCTGTGCGCTCCCCGATGAGCGGTGTGGTGTCTATGGCCACTCGCACCGGCGAACCGGCAATCTCACCGTTTGGCAATGTATGACGGAGGGGCATCGGTGATGATCGTAGCGGTGACCGCCCGCCGCAACCGGGTAACGTCTCAAACGTGGATGGCGCACCGGAACCCGATGTTGCGGTCATCGTGTTGCGCTACAACGGCGATCCGGCACAGTTGACCAGGTGCGTGGAGTCGGTGACGAGCGATGCCCGTGACAGTGATTTGTATGTCACCGTACTACTGGTGGACAACGCTTCCACGGTCGCCCCCAACGCAGTTCAGGAGTGTTCCGATTTGCACGCCTCCAACGTGTCAACTCTCATTCTGGAGCAAAATCACGGTTTCGCAGGCGGCGTCAACCGGGGTATTGCTCACAGCCATGGTGAGTTCGTGTTCTTACTCAATGACGATGCCACCATGGAGCCTGGGACGCTGCGTTACACGGTGGAAGCGTTGCGAGCCGCCCCGTCCGATGTGGTGGCAGTGGCCACCAAGATGGTGCTGGCATCGGACCCGTTCATCCTCGATGGCGTGGGTATCGCCGTCAACGGGCGGGGAGAGGCATTCAACCGAGGGCTTGGTCAACCCGATATTGGTCAGTACGACCAGAGCGAGGAGTGCCTTGGTCCCTGTTTTGGCGCAGCCCTTGTACGCCGCGCTGCGTTTGCCCCTGACATGGTCGGTCTTCTCGACGAGTCCTACTTCCTCTACTACGAGGATGTGGAGTGGTCATGGCGGGCCACGGTGATGGGGTGGCGCACCGTCACCGCTCCGCGGGCTGTGGTGCGCCATGCCATGTCATCGAGCAGTAGGGCCGATTCATACGGGTTCAAACACCGTTTCATCGAGCGCAACCTTTTGGCCTCCGTGGCCCGCTGTTTCGAGTTCCGGCGAGCCGTTGCCATCTGGGCTCGACGGTGGCCAGCGCTGGCTAAAGGCCGTCTCACCGGAGAATTCCCCCGTGCTTCAGGTGGAGCGGCCTTCGATGCGGCCCGGCGTTTGCCGTCCACACTGCGTGCCCGGCGCCGTATTCAGCGCCGTCGCCAACGTTGCGACGAGCATGTCATTGCGTTTTCACTAGGCGAGCATACGTTCTTCGATCCCGTGCGCTATCTCCCCCGACGGTCGATGGGGGCCTTGGCCGTTGCTGTCCAACGTCGCGTAGACAAGCGCACTGACGATTCATTCGATGATCGGCGGCGGTGGCAGGAGTTGGCCTCTGCAGCAACGGCCGCTGAGGGCGTGCACACCCCCGACGCTCATGATTCGATACGAGAGCTAGCGGTGTCTTTGGATGTGCGCCTAGGCCCGTATGTTGATGTCGCAGTCGGTTACGGGCTCAATCGTGGGACCACGAACCGAACAGGGTAACTGCGCCCTCGGTTTCGTGGACCACTGCAGGCAACACTTCAAAGCGCAACCCTTCGAACCACCAGTCGTAGGTCAATGTGCACTTCTCGTCTTGAATGGCCGCCGACACATCGTAGGTACCGGTGAGTAAGGGCAGGGCCTTCACCGTGTAGTCAAACCATCCCTCGCCCGTGATGAACTCGGGGATGGCCCTCTGCTCGCGCGAATTGACGCCCGTCACCAGTAGCCCATCAATACGGTGCACCCCGAACCCGAAGCAGGGGCGCACCACCCGGCCAGCCTCCACTCGGTAGCGAATGCGGATGGTGACGTTGTCGCCAGTGTGGACCTTGGTGGTGAGAGTTCCCTTGGGACCCATGATCTCCACAGCGGTAATTTCCACCTCACCGGTGCCAAAGCGCTTGGACACCCCATCGTGACCGGGCAGCCGGGACACGCTCACCGTACCCAGGTACTGATCGATGACGTCCTTGGACTCGCCGATGAACTCCAGTTTGCCGTTGCGCAGCCAGGCCAGACGATCGCACATGGTGCGCATCTGCCCAAGGCCGTGACTCACGATGACAATGGTTTTACCGGCGCGCTGCATTTCGCTGAACTTCTCGCCGCATCGCCGCTGAAAGTTTTCATCGCCAACGGCCAGTACTTCATCCACCAACAACACATCTGGGTCCACATTGATGGCCACACTGAATCCTAAGCGGACATACATGCCGCTGGAGTAGTTCTTCACTGGCGTGTCGATGAAGCGTTCGAGGCCAGCAAACTCCACGATGTCGTCGAAGCGGTCGTCGATCTGCTTGCGGCTGAGACCGAGAATCGAACCGTTCAGATACACGTTCTCGCGACCCGAGAGTTCTTGGTGGAACCCGGCCCCGAGCTCGAGCAGGGCACTGAGCTTGCCGTCGACGATCACCTGCCCTCGGTCGGGACGAAGGATACGGGCCATGCATTTGAGCAGAGTGGATTTCCCGGAACCGTTTTCGCCAATGATTCCGAACGTCTCACCCTGGTTCACGGTGAAGCTCACGTCATCCACCGCCCAGAACTCCTCGAACTCAGCCCGCCGACCGCGCATGACGCTGGCCTTGAGCGAGTCGTTGCGCTCGTGATAGATGCGGAAGCGCTTGGCCACGTTTTCCACCATCACCGCTGGCGTGCCAACCGCCCGGGAACCGACCGCCAGCATCAGTGAATCAGGACGGACCGCCTGGGGCGGGCGCAATGGGGGGACGAGTTCTGGAAGTACGTCCATGTCCGTCAGGATAGGCGACCCAATTCAGGCCGGGTCGCTCTCGGTCGACCTCGCCGGAGGCAAACACGCATGTGAGCATGGACACCCATCAGTCCCGCCGGTCCCGCACGGGGGTGGTGGAGGCGATTCGCCAGCGACGATTGGCCCCACGTTCGCTCACGATGACTGCCCTCACCGTGGTCTGGGTGCGCATCGGGTGAGGTCTCAAACTGCCCGGTACGCCTCATATCAACCACCTGCCACCGCGTCTGTTGCTCCACGGCACGATTGAGGTGGGCCGTGACCTGAGCACCATGGCTGGCATCGATCGGCCCCACCAAAGCCCCCAACTCGTAGCAAAACTCACCCGCCCGCCACGAATTTTGTGACCGGCTCATTCCGTAGCAAAACTCACCCGCCCGACACGAATTTTGCGACGAGAACCCCTGGAGCCAGCCCGCCCCCACGAAATCTGCGACCGGATTCCGGGGGGCCAGCCCATCCGCCACGGGCTGTGCGCCGGGCGTAGCGGGTGGGGTCGGCCCGCAAACTCAGTCGAGCTGTTTACCGTCACGCATGAGTTGCCACAGCAAATCGGCGTCGATCACTCGATAGGGAGCCAACTGCTTACGTTTGCGTAGAAACAGTGGGGCGCGCAGCAGACCAACCAGGCGACCCTTCACCACGAACGGCACCAAGTCGTGCTCGCCGATGCGCCGCAGGTGCGCCAACGTCTGAACGTCGGCCTTTATGGCTGACGGCAGTGCTCGCAGCAGCGTACGAGCCGGGAGGTTGGAGATGAGCATGCCCGGTTGATTGCGCCACGTCATGTACAGCGAAAACCCGCTGGCCCGCTTTTTGGAACTGGCCGAACCCATATGATACGCGTACGTACCACTTACGAACCAGCTCTCCCAGCCCATCACGACTGCACGGGCAGCCAGGTCCACGTCCTCCAGATACATGCCCAATTGCTCATCGAGATAGTCCTCAAATGGTTGAGCCTCGAGAAACGCCCGGGAGTACAGCGCTGCGGCAGCGTTGACTCCAAACACCCGCTCGGTGTGAAATTCGCGATCATGTACGCAACGGTTGCCGGACTGGGTGGCCTGCAGATTACGGGCCACGAAGATGTGGTGACTGTCAATCATGCGGTGATCGGCAAAGTCCAGCGTCAATGATTGGAACGACGCACCTCTGGGTTTGCGGATCGCCTCGACCACCAACGTGGCCATCCAATCAGGGGCCAGATGGGCATCACTGTTGACCAACGCCACATAGCGCACATCAGGATTCTTGAACGCTTGTCGAATGGCCGTGTTGTTGGCAATGGAAAACCCACTGTTCCACCCCAGTGCGATGACCTCAACATCTGGGTGCTCACGCTTGAGATACGGAACCGAATCATCGTGGGATCCGTTGTCGACCACGATGGTGTGAACCAGGTGCGCCGGATATGTCTGCGCGCTTATTGCCCCAAGACAACCGGGCAGCAATGCCTCGTTGTTCCAACACACGATGACCACCACCACCCGGGGAAGCACAGGATCGGCAGACAACTGATTCACCACAGCGGACCGCCGTCTACCCGGAATGATTCGTCGAAACCCTTGGACGTGGTGAGTGTTCCACCCAGTCGATAGAGCTGCGGATTGAACCATCGAGTTTCGGCCAGCGCCGTGCCGGTGATGGTGCAACTCTGGTGGGACCACACCAGGTTCAGTCGACCGGCATTGCGCGCCGCCGCCAGAAAGCGTCGGGGCGGGAACGGGGCAGGATGCGGATTGCCCTCAGTGGGTTTTACCGCTGACTCATCGAGCAGCACGAGATCGACTCGTCGAATGGCAAACGCCCTTCCCGACAACGCATCCACATTGCGCACCCACTCCAAGGTGCCGAACGGACTGTCCACATCGGGTGAACCGTGTACCAACGGCACGAGATGGTCGTCAATGGCCACCAGTCCCATGTCCACCACCTGTTTGCCCGGGCTGACAATGCGCGGCGCCACCGCAAACACATGGGGTTGCAGAAGCGCACCCGTGAGATCCTCGGTCCAATCATCAGCATCGGGAGTGGCTGGTCCACCCAGGTACACAATGACATCGCCGGTGGCGTGGGCGGCCACGCAGGCGGCGTCAAATGATCGCCCCACGTCTACGATCGACAAGCGCTCATCGGTCCCTGGCAAAGGGTGTGGTTGGTGAGGAAGGTGCAGGGCCACATCGGAGATGATCTGGGTTACCAGCGGCGGGGTGCCTCGTCGCAGCAATCGTTCCAAACGGGCCTGGGCCGCAGGCACGTCGTGTATGCCGGCCAGCATCAGCGTCACGGTGGTACCCGGTGGCACGTGATGGCGTACCCGATAAAAACCAGGCCGATTGTCGATGGCGGTGACGCTGTCGTGTGGGCGACTGGTGGCGTGGAGGTGCTCCGAGATGGCCCGCACGCCAGCATCGAGGGCACTTGACTTCACGCCGAAATTGGCCGCAGTGGAAGTAGGCGCCTCACGCCAGTGGTAGAGCACTTTGGGCACGTGAACGATGCCGCACGACGGTGCCGCCCGGATGAGGCGCAGCAACAATTCGTAGTCTTGAGCGCCGTCGAACTCCGGACGAAGCAACCCCACTTCCTCCAACACGTCGTGCCGCACTGCGGTGAAGTGGGTGATGTAGTTGACGTTGAGAATGAGGTCCGGAGAGAAGTCTGATTTGAGATGAGGGCGGGCCCGCCGATCTCCGGAGTCGAGCAGCTTGTCCTCGTCGGAGTACACCAGGTGACATCCCGGATGGCCCACCACGGCCAGCGCCAATTCGTTCAATGCATGGGGTGACAGCGTGTCGTCGTGGTCCAGGAACGCCACCCAATCACAGGTAGCTGCGCTCAATGCGACATTGGTGTTGCCGGAGATTCCGAGATTGGCGGCCACATCCACCCGGCGGACCCGGTGATCGGTTTCGCACACCCGCGCCACGGCGGCGCGACGGTCCGGCAATGTGGTGGCGTCGGCAATGATCAGTTCCCAGCGCCCATAACTCTGGTTGATGACGCTGGTGACCATGGGTTGCAGGTACCGGTCCGGCGTGCCGTTGTAGACCGGTACCACCACGCTGAACGAAGGGTGAGCGTCACCGTCCACCAGGCGTATGGCTGGGCCGAAGAGATACGGCTCGACGTTTTCGATCCAATACTGATAATCAGTAGAAGCGGGTGGCCCGAGCACACCAAAACCGCGCGCCGCCCTGACGAGGTGGGCACGACGCGGCGATCCGAGCGGCAGCGCCACGTTGGCGATGCGGGTGATGAACGCCACGGTGATATCAGGTGCGGCCGTCGCGGCGGCGTCGGCTGGCCTCTTCGAGGGCGCGGCGCTCATCGCTGGTGAGCGACTCCATTCCGTTGGCGGCGATCTTGTCGAGGATGGCATCCACCTCTCGCTCGCTGGCCGGAGAGGAACTGCTGCCCTCCCACGGGCCGGTGACCACACCCCCGGCGGCGTCGCCAGTGAGTCCGGACGTCTTGGCCGATGACTTTCCGGCGCGGCGACTGGGCTTTGCGCCCGACGCCTTCCCGGGGCGAGACGAGCCACGAGACGATGAACGTTTGCGAGGCACACCCTCCCCCACGATGAATGCAGGTAGTTCAATCCTGGGCACCCATTGCACCCCGTCACCGAAGCCGAACGAGCGCAGCAACACCAGCGCCATTCCGGCCACCAGCAGCTCGAACACCAGTGCCAACCAGAGTCGGTCGCCCAAGTACTGCAGTACATCCAAACCGATGAACACCGCCACCAATACCCACGCAGGAATGCCGAAGAAGAAACGCGCACCGGGACGTTCAGCCACGTAGGCGACGAACACACCCAACTCCAGCAAACGCACACCCTGCTGCGCAATGGTGCCGATGGAGTTCACGTTCGAGGCGTTGAACCCACCCAGTACGTAGTACGCCCCCATGGTGACGATGGCCGGAACAACCACCATCAGCACGAGGTACTTGGTGAAGCGGATACGTCCAAACTGTGCTTCCAGATCGTGACCAAAGATCCACAGGATGAACAGCGTGAACGCCGTGAAGATGTTCGGCCGGTTCACCATTGGCCAAGTGACAAGGCGCCAGAGTTGACCCCGGGCGATGTCGGGCGGGGAATACGCCAGGTGGAACAGGAATGCCTTGTCCACGGCGTAGATGAAGAACGACAGCACGCAGAGTGCCACCACTATGGCGGTAGTGCCTACATCAATGTTGCCAATCCGGAACCAAGGGTCGGATGGGCCGCGGCGCTGGGGCCATTGGAATTTGAGCTGTGGTGCCATTGCGGGTCCGACACTAGCGGGAGGTACAGCACTGCTTCACGGTGCCACCCGTCGATGACGTCGAGCTTCCTACGGGGCGAGCGTGGTGGCCGGAGCCAGCACGGAGGTGGGGGCAGCTTCCACCGGAGCAGAGCCCTCCGGCACAGTGGGCGTGGGAATGGCCGCCTGTACCGATTGAGTACTCAGGACTCCGTCGGCCAGGTCGGCGAAGATGGCCTTCACCTTGGCGTCGTTGAGCTTCACCACGTCACTGCCACCGATGCTCACCGACGAGCCAGGCAACACAATGGACGAGATACTGCCCGGGTCGATACCCCGCGCCACCTGAGCCAGATACAGCCAGTCCCCGGCGGCTGAGTTGGTGATGGTGTTCTTACGCAGGATGTTGACCCACCGCGTGAGCGTGGTGAGCTCACTGGTTTGCTCACGCAGTCGCGCCAGGCTGTACACCAGCACCTTGGACTGATTCAGTGAGCGATCGAAGTCACCGTTGGGCAGGCTCTTACGAGCCCGGGCGTAGGCCAATGCGGCCTTGCCATTGAAGGTGAACCAACCTTCAGCAAAGGTGGCCCCCGAATACACATCGTTCACGGATGGCTTTACCAGAACGTTGACCCCACCCACCTGGTCCACGATGGCGGCGAACCCGGCGAACCCGGTGAGCACCCAACGCTTCGTCTTCAAACCGGTGACACCGTTGACCGCCGCCAGCAAGGCGTCAGGCCCTGACGTGGACAGCACCTCGGTGATCTTGCGCTGACCGGAGTCTGTTTGAACGTAGGAGTCACGCGGGATGCCAATCAACGTGCCCTTCTTCAGCGTGGGGTTGTACATGAAGACGTGCAGCGAATCGCCCCGGGTCTTGTCGGGGGCCTCATTGGGCCGGGCATCGGAGCCAATGATGAGCATGGTGAAGATGCCGCCAGCCGGCTGCACCTTGGCAAACGCTGCGCTTTCATCAGCAGCGCTGGGCAGCGCTGGATCCTTGGACACCGGTAGCGCCACGAACGGGGGGGCGGCCAATGGTGCCCGTCCATTGGGCTGGAACAGGTTCTTGACCTTCTTCGATGCCTTGGCTGGAATGGTCTTCTTGGTGGTGACCTTGGGCGTTTTCTTGGTGGAGCCCTTCTTGGTGGGCGCCTTCTTGGCCGTGGTCTTTTTCGTGGCTGTGGCGGCGTGGGCCAGATCTGCGGTGGGAGCCACCAGCAGCGCGGCGCTCAACACCACCGCCACACCGAGTTTCGCCCACATCCTTTGTGCGGGCATGGTTACACCGCCGTTATTGCGCGAATTGATCATGTCGGACCTCCGGGAATCGAGGGCCGTCGGAGCGTCCCGACGACGAAAACACAAGCCCAACCAACTCCGCAACGTATTCGAGCCCTGCGGGGTACACCGGTACCTGCTCTGGAGGACCTTACCCCCGTGAGTCAGCGGTTCCGCCCCCACGCACAGTAACCACCGGTCAGTTACAGCTCCTCCACCATACGTGGCTCAAGTTTGCGGAACACGGCCCATCCCAACGCTAGAATTACACACGATGACACGATGAGGTACATCATCGACGCCGCTCCTGGCAGCCGACCGTCGTACAGGACGTTGCGGAAGGAGGTCACTACATGCACCATGGGGTTGAGCTCGTAGATGCGTCGGACCGGGACGTCCATGCCCAGGGCATGCATCCGCACTGGGATGTAGACCGTGGTGTCGTTGACAATCGGATACACCACAGGCGTGAGATAAAACCACACCTGCAAGGCGATCGATATGAAGTGCTGGACGTCGCGGAAGTACACGTTGAGCGCTGCCAGAGCCAGCGAGTACCCAGTGACCAACACCGTTTGGATCACCACCAGCGCCAGCACCACGGGGATCCACCCAAGCACCACCTTGCCAAAGAACAAGAACGCCACGCACAACACGCCCAACTCGATGAAGAACGACACCGCCCACGACAACACCGTGGCCAATACGATGTACTCCCGAGGGAAATACACCTTCTTGAGCAAGTTGGCGTTACCCACCAACGAACCGGTGGACGCCGAAATCGAGGTGGCCAGAAAGTTCCACGGCAGCAGGGCGCAGGTGAGATACATGGTGAAGCTGTTCATGTTGCTGGGATTTCCCTTGGGAGCGCCCACGTGGAGAATGAGGGTGAACACCACGGCATAGATGGCAATGGAGCTCAGCGGGTTCACCATGGACCACGCCCAGCCCAGTGCCGAGCGCTTGTACTTCGATCGCAGCTCGCGCAACGTGAGGTTCCACAGCAACTCGCGCCCTGCCCACAGTTCGCGTGGCGAAGAACCGCCCGAGGCGTTGCGGTCCTGACTTCCCGACACGGTGCGAGGGCGTTCCGGGGTTGCTTCACGGCGGATGAGGTCGGTCATGGGGAGCCAATCATTCGGCGCAGTGCCCGATAGAGGGGATACACGGGCGTACGGGAGAACCAATCGAGCTTGCGTCGAGCGGCAAGCAGATGAACTTCGCTGGCGGCCAGTTGGGAACGCAGTTCATCCAACTCGGCCAACAGGGCAGGTTCTGCAGAAGTGTCGAGGTGGTCTAGCGCAACTGGCGGCGTGACCGAGTCTGAGGTGACGACGGCCACCGCACTGGGCGCCATCACGATGGTGGTCCCCGGCGACTCCGGTCCCCACAGTCCAGCCGTGGTTCGTCCCCCCGAGTCACGATGGCGACGGGCTCGACCCGCCCGCCACGGTCCCGGTTCATTGAGCATCGTCACCAGAGGTTGCACCACACCTGACCATCGGAACCGCTCCGCCAACCGAGCGGCTGCGTCACCATATGCGCGCCTACGTTCATGGTCGGTGAGCATCATGGTGAGGGCTATCACCATGGCGTCTACGTCGTTGGGAGCCACGGTGATGCCTGCGCCTTCGGCAGCAACCACGTCAGCCAACACATCACCGCGTGTCGCCAGTGTGGGTAGGCCGGCCCAAAAATGGTCCACCATACGAGTGCGGAAGGCCAAACGACTTTCGGCCAAGTCCTTGGCCGCCACCACCCCAACGTCGGCCTCGAGCAAGTACTGACCCCGTTCGTCATACGGCACCCAGGGACCCACCGCCACCAAGCCACGCTTCACCAAATCAAGTTCGGCAATGCGTTCTACCAAGCGTCGGGTGGTGGACATCTCCGGCACCCCCCGACCTTCGAGTTCCAAACCCATGAAGAACAAGCGGGCCTCAGGCACCACGAGTTGGACCTGTACGAACGCTTCCAAAAGGCCTACGGGATCAAACCAGTCCCACGTGCCGCCGCCCCACAAGATGATGAGTGAATCAGCGTTGATGCCCGGATACTGACCACCGCGCAACACCGCAGCGGCTGCTCGTTGGGGTGGGGACTCCGGAACTCCGAACGGGACCACGTCGATGAGGGCCCGCAGGTTGGGGTGCTGCTCGTGAGCGGCCTTGTCGAGACGCCCACGCGACGCCAACATGCCCGCCCAGAAGTCACGCTGACGCTCCGATGCACAGATGAAGAAGTCACCCACATCCATGAGTTGGTTGAGAGTGTTGATCTCATGGCTTTTCTGGCCGTCAGCTTCAGCCACGCCCATGGTGTCGTACTGCTCCAGGCTGCCGAAGATCCACGGGTCGTAGAGGTCCACCACTACCAACGCTCGGGTGTGGGCCAGAAATGGATAACGCTGGAGATCAAAGCCGAAGACCAACACCACGTCGGCTGCATCCACCGTGGCTCGCAGTACGTCGGCGTCAGTGAACTCCACAATTTCCACACCAGGATGCGTGCGGCTCACCGCGCGCGGGGAGGCCACCGTGACGCAAGCGTGTTGGCTCAGTGCGCAGGCCAACTCCCAAGCCCTGATGGCAGTGCCAGCCATGCGCTCAGCAATCACATCGCCAGCCGCCACCACCACCACACGAGACACCGGTGCATCTACGAACAACGCGCCGATTCCCAGCAGTCGAGCCACGTTGCCCATGGCCGCCACATACTCGGGCGCATCGTTTCCGAGAGCTTCGAACGGTTGACCGAACGTAGAAAACACGGCAAGGTCGCTGACTTGTCGACGCCGCTGGACGTCGGCGCGCAGACGCATCAGATCCGGAAGGTCAGCCACCACATCAGCAATGGCATGCATTCGGGAGTTGCCCAGACGGTGCACCGTTTCCAGTTCGTCAGCCGCCGCCCCCATGTCGAAGTGTGCGCGATCGCTGCGCGCATCGTGGCGAGCCCGTTCCGCCGCCAACAGCAATGCCGCCGCCAATACTGTCGCCAGGTTTTCATCGCTGACGTTCTTGATGATCACTCGTAGTGCGTTGCGCTCCAGCAACAAGATGCGTTCATGGATTCGAAAGCGCGCTGACGTTCCGTGATGACGGTGGAAGCTGCGCGCACCGGCGGCCAGTCGAGTGCGATAGCCGCACACCTGCAATCGCCATCCGAAGTCCACATCTTCGAAATAGGCAAAGAACTCGGGATCAAACCCACCGAGTTCCACGAACACATCACGCGACACAATCATTGACCCACCACAGGCGAACGGCAGGGTGAGGCCGTCCTCGATGG
>JAYVGK010000323.1:0-6106 GCA_043772215.1 Acidimicrobiales bacterium
GACCTCGGACTGCTGTTCGGCGGGGCCGACATGGCCACGGCAACCATCTCCGGACCGGTTGATCGCCCGGTCGTGACCGCCATCATTGCTCCCGCCGTCATGCGGGCCATGGCCGGGCGAGTAGGCCAATCGTTGCCGGTGGGCAATGAGGGTGCGGGGGTGGTCGTGGATGCCGGTTCGTCTGCTGGCGCGCAAGCGTTGATAGGCAAGACGGTGGCGGTCCTTGGGGGCTCCATGTATTCGCAGTACCGCACCCTTTCCGTGGCCCAGACCCTGGAGCTTGGCGAAGGTACAACGGCGCGCCAGGGAGCGTCCTGCTTTGTGAATCCGTTGACTGCGCTGGGCATGGTCGGCACCATGCGACTGGAGGGCCACACTGCCCTTGTTCACACCGCCGCTGCTTCCAATCTGGGACAAATGCTGCAGAGGATGTGCCTCGCTGACGGGGTGGCACTGGTCAACATCGTTCGCAAGCCCGAACAGGAAGCGCTCTTGCGGAACATCGGTGCCACATACGTGTGCAACTCCACCGCACCATCGTTCATGGAAGACCTCACCGTTGCGTTGGTGGCCACCGGTGCCACGCTGGCCTTCGATGCCACGGGCGGTGGAAAGTTGGCCGGGCAGATCCTCACATGTATGGAAGCGGCGGCCAACGCCACCGCCAAGGAATACAGCCGATACGGGTCCACCACCCACAAGCAGGTGTACATCTACGGTGGATTGGATCGCAGCCCCACCGAGTTCAATCGCAACTTCGGCATGGCATGGAGTATCGGCGGATGGCTGCTGACGCCGTTCCTGCAAAAGATTGGGTCAGAGGCGGCGCAGGCGTTGCGCCAGCGAGTGGCGGCCGAGATCACCACCACCTTTGCCAGTACCTATACGAATGAGGTGTCGCTGTCTGAAGTGTTGCAACTCGACGCCATTGCCGTCTACGCCAAGCAGGCCACTGGCGAGAAGTACCTCATCAATCCGAGTCGCTGATCACCGGCGGTGGTGAGCCAACGTGAGAACCTCGCATGCGGTTGAGGATTTGTTGGGCGTGCCGGAGTGGCCAGGGAAATGGACCGCTCGTCACCGCGTTGTGGCCTTCGTGGCACCGGGCACATGCATGTTCGAACCGTCGGTGGCGGGGACATTCCTACTGGCCGAGGCGGGGAGTCCGTGGGCACCACTCCTCACCAGTGGTCGATCCGCCAACGGATACTCCATGCCCAAGAATTGTTGGAGCAGGGGCACCTGTCCATCGAAGTGGTCGCCCCACGATTCCGATTTCGCAGTGCCGCAGCCATGCGTCCCCACTTCGCCCGTATAATGATCACGTCCCCTGCGAACTATCGCCGGTGCTTCGCCACCTGTTGAGGAGCCAGCTGAAACCCTTCTGCGCGCTTATGTGTTTGGCCGTTGGGCTGGGGGCATGCTCGTCACCGACTCGTCGGCCCCAAGAGCAACGGGTGGCACCCCCCACCACCACGGTCCCCATTGTGACGTCGGGACCCGGTATCAGTCCGTTGTCATCAAGTAGCCCAACTATCAGCCCATCAGTCAGCCTGCACATCAGTTTGCCCATCAGCCCATCGAGTACGGCGGTCAGCACCAGCACATCTCCCCCGGATGAGGGCGAGCACGCCATTCAAACCGTCGTATACGACGCTGGTATGCAGCAACTACCGGAGGCCACCGCTGGTACCAGGCGATGGTGGGGTGTGGTGTCGGCCCCGAGCGACGGACCGGGACCGTTCCCGGTGGCCGTAGTGCTGCATGGGGCCTACTCGTTTTGTTCAGGCGCCAGCGGTACTCGGGCGTGGCCGTGTCCGGAAGGAACCGAGCTTCCCAATCATGAAGGGCTCGCCTATCTCACTGATGCACTGGCCCGTCGTGGTTTCGTGGCCATCGCACCGGGACTGAACGCTGAGTATGCGTTGGACCGAGATGGCCGCACTCCTGGCGCCATCACTACGGCCATCGTGGAGCGCGACCTCCGGGCACTACAGACGGGACAACCCGCCTTCGGGATCAACCCTTCAATTGTCGACACCAGTCAAATGGTGTTGGTGGGTCACTCCCGAGGCGGATCCATTGCTGCAGTGCTGGCCCGCTCGGACAGCGTTTTATCGGCCTCGTACCCCACGCGAGGCGTGGTGCTGCTGGCCCCCAGTCCGGACACGGTGGAACCCGACCGTTTGGCTGATGTTGCGGCCGTGGTGGTGGTGGGGACATGCGACGGCGACACAGGAGTGACTTCGGCCAGATTTGCCGCCGCTGCGCTCACTGCGAAGCGGCGAACTCCAGTAGGTCTGGTGCTCATGGACGGGGCCACTCACAACGCCATCAATGACCGTTTGGCCCCGGAGGAATTGCTGAGCGGGAGACCGGGATGTGGCGACGGTGAACGACTCACTCCGATGGCGCAACGAGCTCTACTGGCCACTTCGGTCCCCGAACTGGCGCGCAAGGTGCTCGGAGCTCCTGCGTCCGGAATCGGCGCCGCCAACTTTGAATCTACGCGCACTGACGATATCGTCAATTCTCGAATCAGTGCGGTCCACATCGATCCGAGCTCGGCTCGCCTGTCGCTGCTTCCGGATCTCACATCGCCGGGCGCAGGGGACCGCCTGTCAAACGGCTTTGCCACTACGTGGTGCCCGGCCGGTAGTTATTCGTCGTATTCGCGTCCAGGAACCGAGCGTTGCCATCGGGTGGAACTCGACGATCTGGTGGGGACACCAGCGGCGTTGGGCATGTCATGGGAGCAACCGGGCGCATCACTTACGGCCCCCATTGGTGTTGATGCACCAGGTTCGGTACTAGTAGTGCGGGCATTTGCTGACCCCATAGACGAGCGGATGGGGTCAGGACCGGTGATTCTTCAGCTCAGCGGTCGACGTCCTGACGCCAGCATCTGGACGGCACAGATGACCGTGCCTGTGCCCCCGCTGGGCCTGCCGTTTGCGCCCTTTTCCGCCCGTCGCGGCGCTGTGTTGTGGACGGAACAGCGCCTAGCGCTGGATACCCCGCTCACTGCCGTGACGGTGACGGTGCTGTCGCCCGCCCAAGGCTCCGTACAACTGGTGAGCCTGGAAACAGTTCGACTTCCTTAGGCCGGTTGCAGGTTGTACTCGGCCACCAGCGGTTCATAGCTGTCCAGCGTGGCAAGGGCGGCGTCACGGTCCATGGGCGGAAGGCCGAGGGCGGCAAACGATGCGCCAATGCTGTGCAGTTCATGGAGGTGCTCGGGTTTGGGGGACGCACCGAACACCCCCAGCTTGAGTGTGGCTGGATCACGACCGGCGTCGGTGGCCGCCTGTTGCACTTTGATCCAGGCCTCCCCGATAGGCCAACGTCCCTGAATAGGCATCCACACATCTCCGAACTCCACGATATGACGGATATGCAGATCGGTAGGAGAGGCACCGATGACGATAGGGGGGTACGGTTTTTGTACCGGTTTGGGCCATGACCACGATGACCCGAACTTCACGAACTCGCCGTTGTACGACGCTTCGTCCTTCGTCCACAACTCGATACAAGCCAACATCTTCTCCCGTACCAACGCCCGGCGGCGAGTGGGGTCAACCCCGTGATCCACCATCTCCTCATGGTTCCAGCCGTATCCGACACCGAGCATGAACCGGCCATTGGACAGGTTGTCCAACGTGGCCACTTCTTTGGCCAGCCAGATGGGATCGCGCTGAGCTACCAGTGTGATGCCCGTACCGAGCAGCAACTTGGTGGTGACCGCCGCGGCGGCAGCGAGGGCAAGGAACTGATCGTGGGTCCGCCAGTATTCTTCGGGCAGATCGGGAGCACCAACCCGCCCGCCCCATGGGGTGACTCGCGACGTTGGGATATGAGAATGCTCCGGAAACCACAATGATCCGAAGTTGCGGGCTTCCATCTCGCGAGCCAGTTCGATGGGCTGGATACCCTTGTCGGTTGGGAAGATGAGCGCTCCGATTTGCATGGCAGCACCCTATCTTCAATAGCCCACGAAGTTTGGATCGCGACGTTCGGCAAAGGCAGCCAATGCTTCTTTGTGATCGTCACTGAAAAAGGTGACCAGTTCATGCCCCATGGAACTGTCGAAAGCGGTGTTGAGGGCGTCTTTTACCAGCTTGTTAACCGCCATCTTGGTGTAGCGGATGGCCATGGTGGCGCCCCCCGCCAAGCGTTGCGCAAATGCCAACGACTCATTGGCCAACAGGTCCGCACTCACCACATGGGTGACCAGACCAAGCCGCTCGGCGTGAGCCGCTGTGAGGTGGTCACCGGTCATGAGGAAACGCTTGGCCAGTGCCGGTCCCACCACCAATGGCCAGATGGCCACGCCGCCGTCACCCGCCACGATCCCCACCCGCACATGCGGATCACCGATACGGGCGGTGTCGGCCATGAAGATGGTGTCGCACAACAGTGCAATGGACGCACCCAGACCCATGGCGTGACCGTTAAGCGCGCAGACGATGGGTAGCTCAACGTCCAGCAGATCCCAGATGATCGACTTGCCGTCACGCCGCAATAGATCCAGTTTCTTTGCACTATCGAGGGTGGGAAACCAATTGAAATCACCACCTGCACAAAACGCCTTCTTGGAGCCGGTGAGCAGAATGGCCCGCGCCTCGCCTTCGTGTCTGAGCCGCTCGAACAACCGGGCCAAATCGGTATGCAGCGCCTCATCAACGGCATTGATGTCACTTGCCGGATTATCGATCGTGACGCGCAGAACCGTGCCGATGCGGTCGAATCTGATGGTTGTGAAACCGGTCTCATCGATCACTGTCATGGTAGAGAAGCTAGAGAACTCTTTGCCGTCGTCGCCAAACCGCCCTCCACCTCCAAGGAACGCACATGACCGACTCCACCACCGAGCCACTGCTTCCCGAGTTGTACGACTCACTGATGACCACCAGAGCCATGCGCCGCTTCAGTCCCGAACCGGTGGACGACGCCACCCTGGAGGCCATTTTGGCAGCGGCAGTGCAAGCACCGAGCGGCGGTAACATCCAGCCCTACCAGTTTCTGGTGGTCACCGATCAAGCGCTGAAAGACTCCATTGCGGTGCTGTATCTGAAAGCGTGGGAACGCTACGAGCCCACCGTGGCCAAGCTCATGCCTCCTCCCAAAGATGATGTAGCAGCGGCTACCAAAGAGCGTAACAACGCTGCATCGGATCACCTGGCCCGCAACCTGGCCAGCGTTCCGGTGTACATCTTGGTGTTGGTACCCAAGATCTCCATGGCCGTGGAGGACGATGAAGGCATGATGGATGTGGGTCCCGTGTACGCATCGGTGTACCCGGCGGTCCAGAACATCATGTTGGCATGTCGTTCGTACGGGCTGGGGACGGTGCTCACCACGCTGCATCGCATCTACGAAGACGAGGTGCGGGCGTTGTGCTCCATCCCGGACCGCTACGAAGTGGTGGCCCTCATGCCCATCGGCCATCCCACCGGAAACTTCGGTAAGGCAGCGCGTCGGCCCGCAGCGTCACTCACCAGTTGGAACACCTTTGGCACCAAACGTCTCTGAGACCTTCACGCCGAGATGTCGGCGGTGTTGGGCAGTTGCGGCTCGTACGCACGGAGATTGCCGATGGTCCATTGGACATGGAAAGCTCGCAACATGAGTGACACGCCCGCCGCCATCACCCGTTTCCTTTCTGCGTGGACGGCCCGTGACCCTCAACTGGCGGCCGCCGAGGTCACGGACACGGTTGTGCTGGTTGATCCCAATGAGCGTCACGAGGGTCGCGACGCGCTGGTGGTCCATCTCGAGCAGGTGCTGCGGCGTTTCGATTTTCAGTCCACTGCCATCGAACACTGCGTGGTGGACGGTGATCCGCTCGGTGACGCGCAGGTGGCGTTCATCCTGCGGGTGAAGATGACTGGTAGGTCGTCACGACTAGCGGGGGTGGTCAGCGGCTTTGATGCTGGCGTGTTCGTGACACTGGTGGGTGCCAAGATCGATCGCTATACCGAGTTCTGGGATCCCACTCCCATGGCAGCCGCACTGTCGGGTGCTGCCACTTCGGCGGCGAAAGGGTAGAAAGTCCCGCTCAGCGAGTAGTTCTACCCTCTCGAGGCCTCAATGCCGGGGTCGAGTA
>JAYVGK010000324.1:0-3707 GCA_043772215.1 Acidimicrobiales bacterium
TCGCTTCACGTTTACCGACCCCGCACGCGCAGCAACCACTGAGGTGTATCAGCGTCGGTGAATCAGGTCATGAGGGGAAGTTGCATCGTGACCACCGCACCGCCCGTAGGCGCATTGTGGACGGTGATGGTTCCACCGTGGGCATTGACAACCGCTCGTGCGATGGACAAACCCAAACCGCTGCCGCGGGCGTGGAGCGTTGCGCCGTCGGGGCTGCGTCCGCTCCGCCAGAAACGATCAAAGACGTGTTCGAATTGGTCTGCTTGGAAGCCGGGTCCGTGGTCGGCGACCGTAATTTCGATACCAGTCGAATGGTTGGACACCGTCACCTCGATAGTTGTACAGGGCGGGGTGTGTAGACGCGCATTGGTTAGCAGATTGTCGATTATCTGACGTAGTGAATCGGGGTCTCCAGCCACCTTCGATGACGTAGCGCCAGTGCAGGTAATCCGCTTATCCACAAAAGAAATGACACGTCCTGGTTCAATTGCTCCGGCATCAGTAACCGCGTCGGCGCAGATGGGGCCAAGATCTACCGGATGGCGCCGGGGTTGGCGCTGTTCGTCGGACCGGGCCAGTACGAGAAGATCGTCAACCAAGCGGCCCATCCGGGCACTTCCGGTTTCCACCCGAAGCATCGCCTTGGCCAACGCATCGCTGTCCGACAGACCGCCCTGGCGGTACAACTCGGCCCATCCCCGAATGGAAGTGATGGGAGTTTGGAGCTCGTGTGAGGCATCGGATACGAACTGGCGCAACCGTTGTTCTACCTCGTCTTTGGCCACCAAGGCGGCTGACCGCTCGTTGATGGACGCCCGAAGGCGACATACCATGACGTCGAGCGCTGTTCCCAACTCCTGCAATTCAGCATGAGGACTGGACGCTCCGGGATCCAAGGAAACATCGCCGTCGGCAATTTGACCGGCTGCATGGGCCATGAGCCCGAGAGGCTTCAACGATCTCCGCAGAACAGCAAATGAGGTGAGCCCAGCCCCGATGAGTACCGCTCCCGAACCGAGTGTAAGTGTACGTATGAGATCGGCAATGCTCTTGTCCACGAACGTCATTGGGGTGGCCTCCACGTCGAGATTGCCGTCAGCGCGTCGCACTGCCATGATCCGATACCGGATATTGCCCGACTCTGCATTGACGAATCCCGCCCGACCGGGTCGCGCCGCGCCGGCAAGTTCGTGCTGTATCCATTCTGCGGTGAGGACCGGCAGTGGGTCGGGAGATGCCCGGGTCCCTGAGGGCCCGGACATCAGAACGGTACCCTGCGAGTCGATCACCAAATGGGCACTGGCACGGGACTCGCTGCCTGCCGCCGAGGCCGGTGGTGGTGGAGGAGTGAGGGGCAGATCACGGGCCTGGCCAGCGAGGGCACCACGCATCCGGTCGTCCACCTGAGACAGCAAATCGGCGCGAGTCTGTCGAGTGACGAAGACGGTCAGAATCACCAGTGCAAGGGCCACAACGGCCGCCAGCCGAATCGCCAACGCAACCCGGAGCTTCACGACTGGTCCGGTGGTCGAATGCAATAACCGAAGCCCCGGCTGGTGTGGAGGAGTTTTGGCTCACCGGTGTCGATCTTTTGGCGAAGCGCACTGATGTACGTCTCGACAATCCGACCATCGGCCGCGGAGTGGTATCCCCATACCCGTTCCAGAATCTGGTCTTTGGACACCACCGTGCCGACATTGGTGAGAAGGTATGTGAGCAGACGAAATTCGGTGAGTGTCAGGGCAATCTCGTCCCCGCCCCGCCACACCCGCCGAGCATCCTCATCGAGGAGCAAGTCGGCGCAGCGCAACTTCGCACGGGTTGCGGTTGAGTCGGATTGCGTCCGCCGGAGAACGGCTTCCACCCGGAACCTGAGTTCCTCCAGGCTGAACGGTTTAGTGATGTAGTCGTCACCACCGCCTTCGAAGCCGGTCCGCAGGTCGTCAATTTCTCGCCGGGCGGTAAGGAAGATGATGGGTACAGGGTTGCCGCGCGCCCGCAGGAGGCGACAAACCTCGAACCCGTCGATGTCGGGTAGGCCAACATCGAGCACCATGAGGTCGTATGTGCCTCGACCTGCTGCCTGAAGAGCATCAGCACCGGTGGCTATCGCCAGCACGTCGTACTGAGCAAAGCGCATGGCACTGGCCAGTAGTTCCCGGATGGCGTCGTCGTCTTCCACCAGAAGCAGACTGGTGGACGTGGTTCCGGGCTGAGGCATCAACGACGAGGTTAGAGGCCCAAGCTCAAGGAACGCCCAAGATGCTTGCAAATCCCGACTTGGAACATGGCGGAATGTCCCAGTCGTTCCTAGATGAGTTCGATGGTGCAGTTCGTTCCAGGTGCAGCGGCCAAGCGTGCGTCTGCCGTGAGTAGCGAACATCCGAGAGCCTCGGCCAAGGCGACGTAGCAAGCGTCGTACGACGTTACGTTGCCTCGTAGTTCCCAGCCTTGCCGAAGCAGGGGCCCGGTTGGGTACACCGTGATGGGAAGGTCGAAAAGGTCGTTGATTGCTGCAGTTGCTTGGATGGACGACAGTCGGCCGCCAATCGCGCTTCGGCGGATCACCGACATCACCTCAATGCGCAACAGGTCCGGTCCGGCGATCGTCCTACCTCGGAGCCGAGCACGAAATACTTCACCATCGGGTCCGCCATCAGCCACCGCTGGCGCGATGACGGAAGCGTCAACTACGAGCACGTTCAGCTTTCAGCCCGGTGACGGCATCATCGCCAGAAAGACGGCCCTTGGGTCGCTGCTCGATCCGAGCCAGGATCTCGTCCATCGTCGGCGTTGCTACGAGCAATTCGAGCTGGGCAGATAGGTATTGCTGAAGTGATTGACCCGCCGCTTCGGCTCGGCGGACCAATGCCTGGTGAATCTCATCGGGAACGTCTCGAACCTGAACATTAGGCATACATGCACTATACATGCACTTGAGAACAGGCCCCTGCCGATCAGCCTTTGGGGGTAGCGATGAGTACGGGGATCAGTCGTTCGGTCTTGACCTGATAGTCAGCGTATGGAGCAAATGCTGCGACACAGCGCCCCCACCAAGTGGCTCGTTCGTCGCCGGTGATTTCGCGCACACTGACGTCGAAAGGCACAGGCCCGTCCTGCACCGTGACCTCATCGGGGGCGGCCACCAAGTTGTGATACCAAACCGGATTTTTTGGTGCGCCACCCATGGAGGCCACCAGTGCGTACTCGCCATTGTGTTCCACCTTCATCAGCGCAATCTTGCGCACGTTGGCGCTCTTGGCTCCTCGCATGCTGACGATGATCACCTCCAGTCCCGTTTCTCGAAGCGTGTTGCCTTCGCTACCTCCTGATCGTTCGTACAGCTCAACTTGATCGCGGACCCAACCAAAAGTGCTGGGGATATATGTGCCGTTGAGTGCCATGCAACTCATCGTAGGGGACAGTGCGTTAACGCTTCCATACAGATATCCACGGGTTGAAGCCTGGGCGCAGCACATCGGGACGGCGACCCGAGGGGGCCTCGAGTTCGGGTACTCCTGGCCACGAACCAACCAACAGTGCTCCCGCTGCCATTGCCCGAAGTAACGAGAACCAAGCTCATCTGGCCGCCCGTTTCCGCCAGTCGGTCGAACTTGGCGGGCTGCACCATGGCGGCGTGAGCGCCATTGCAGATGTGGCTTGGTCAAAGGCTGATGAGTTGGAGGCAAGACCGGTCCTCCACGCAC
>JAYVGK010000325.1:0-5050 GCA_043772215.1 Acidimicrobiales bacterium
GTGACCCTCACCGTGCGCACTGCCATGGGAGCCATCAAGTCCGTAGAGATCCTGGCGAAATACGAGCCAACCGCCAAGCTTCGATATGTGGGCATCGTGGCCAACACCGTCCGCTGCACGTTGCCCATTGACGTACGGGTGGACACCGGTCGCATCGGTGGGCCCTCCGCTGGCCTGGCAATGACCCTGTCGATCCTCGATCGGCTCACCCCCGGCGAGCTCACTGGAGGGGTGCCGGTGGCGGCCACTGGCACCATCGAATCGGACGGATCGGTGGGAGATGTGGGTGGCGTGATGCAGAAGACCGCCGGAGTGAAGGCTGCAGGTGCCAAGCTGTTCCTGGTGCCGCCCGGTGAGGAGCGTGATGCAAGGGCCAGGGCCGGCAGATTGCCGGTTGTGGTTGTTCACAACCTCGCCGAAGCCTTGGCGGCACTCCGTCGATACGGCGGCCAGTCCCTACCTTCCCCGGGGGCAACACCATGACCGATTTGTCCACGCTCGCTACTGACCTCTCTGGTTCTCTGCTGTCGGCTGTGAAGTCAGACGAACTGAGATCAGAAGACATCGCCCAGCACCGATTCTCCACATCATTTCGTGGATATGACACCGATGAGGTTCGATCGTTCCTGAAACGCGTTGCTGCCCAGCAGCGCACGGTGCACGACAGACTCGCGGGTCTCAGTGCCGAGTTGGAGGCGGCACGTACGGTGCTTCCGGCGGCCCCCATCATCGACCTCACCCGTGATGAAGTCCGGACCGACGCGGTCGGCGAGGACGGACTCGCCGAACAGCGCCTCGCTGGTGAGGAGTTGTTGGAAAACGCTCGACAGGAAGCGGCCCTCATCCTGGCCAGGGCTAACGACGAAGCAGCTCGGATTCAGCTGCGGGCGCGCGCCGAATCGCGAGGCAAGACGCCAGAGGGTGGGCGAGTGGCGCTCACCGGTGACGCTCCCGAAGACACCGACACCGCCAAGGTGCAAGCCAAGGCCATGATCGCCGAGGCGCGGGCGGTACGCGAGCGGATCCTCACCGATCTCAACAAGCGCCGCCGTACTGCCCATATCCAGTTGGAGCAGTTGCGGGCGGCTCGAGAAAAATTGCAGGAGACAATGCGTGAAGCCCGTCGGGTGATCGACGCGTCGAGTCGTGACCTCACCCATGCCGACGTAGAGGCGCGGTTGGCGGCCGAAGCCGCTGGGCGTCGAGTGGCGGCCGAACCGCTGCCGACTGTTGATGAACTCGAAGCCGAGTTGTCAGGTGATCGCCACTTCGGGGCTGCGTTGCACACCGCGGCAGTGGAGGCTGAGGATGAGTCGACGGTGGTGGACGAAGCGACGGTGGTGGACGAGTTGACGGTGGTCGAGGTGGTTCAAATAGTGGAAGTTGTCGAGGTTCCAGACGAGGTCCTCCCGCTCTCTGCCTTCATTGCGCTGGAAGCTTCGGACGACATCGAGTCCGTCGTGGTCATCATCGACGATTCTGCTTCCACTGAATCGGTTGAGGTACCGGTGCGCAAACGTAAGGTGGATGACTTGTTTGCCAAACTTCGCGCTGAGCGAGAAGCATCGTCACAACGGGCGCGCGAAGTATTGGCAACTCCCGGACCCACGAGCGGCGGATCGACTGCGTTGGCCGATGCCGTGGTGGCGACGCAAGCAACGGTCGAAGTGGCCCAAGCACACCGCACATCTACGGTGCAGTTTCCAGACGGACAGACAGTGCTCGAGCACCGTGAACGGTCACTGGAGTTGGTCCGGTTGCGAGCGTCCAAACAAATGAAACGTCACCTCCAAGATGAGCACGGAGCGGCGTTGGCTTCACTGCGCCGAGCGCGTGGGCGGGTGACGGTGGAAAGTTTGGTGGGTTGCGAAATTGACCAGCGGGGCGGGTGTGTCACCTTGCTGCTCCCTGCCATCCAGGAAGCGGCCGCCGCCGGACAACGCCTGGTGTCCGGTGTTGAGGATCAGGTTGCTTCGCTGATGGTGCGTTGCGCAGAGATTGCCGAAGGAGTCGCTGCTGATCTTTCGTCACCGGTGCGCGACCGGCTGTCGGATGCCATCGATGATCAGACCGAAGACCTGGCCACGGTGCTCGGACAGACGTATCGTGAATGGACCACGGATCGGCTTATGGAGCGGGTGCGCGAAGCATTGACAGCTGGGTTTTCGGCGGGGGCGTTCTGCGCCACTACACCGGGAGTGCCGGTACGGTGGATCCTCGACGACGGCGAACAACCATGTTCGGATTGTGATGACAATGTGCTCAACGGGGTTCAGTCAAGCGGCGAGGCGTTTCCCACCGGAGAACTGTACCCGCCGGTCCATCCGGGGTGTCGATGCCTCGTGGTTCCCGCTGGCCCGCTCATTGGGCTGGGCGACTGATGGACACACTCCATGACCACTCCCGCTGAAAACGGCGGCGGCCTACCTCAACAACGGATGACGCCGGTCGTGAGCGGTGGTCGGCGGGTGGGGTTGCTGGCCCTTTTTGCCGCAGTAGTGGCGTTGGTGGTTGTACGGGTAGGTGCTGGCCTGCTCACGGATGCGTGGTGGTTCGCCACGGTGGAGCAACGCAGTACTTGGCGTCGATTGCTCATTGCGCGTAGCGGTTTGGCTCTGGTGGCGATCGTGGTGTCCGTGCTGGTGGCCTGGGTCAACTTGTGGTTCGCCGATCGCCGAACTTTGGATTCTCTCGAGCCCCAGGGCGACGTCACTGCGCAATACATGGCGCTCGTGGGCGGGCGTACGAGCTTGGTCCGGGCGGCGGCGGCGGCAGTGGTCGCAATCCTGGCGGGGCCGTTGCTGGCCGGACATTGGCAGGACATGCTGCTCTTCCTCAACCGCCAGAACTTCTCCGGTACCCCCAACCGCATGGGTGCCAAAACTGGCTTTTTGGTGTTTCAACTGCCATTCCTCACTGCCGTCACGGCGTGGCTCATCGTGCTGGTGCTGCTCACCACCGTCATCACCGCCGCCTCGTACTACGTCAGCGGTGCCATTCGCCTGCAGAACCCGGGGGATCGCATTGGCCATCGTGCCGGCACACACCTCTCCGTTCTTCTGGCTGTGCTCAGCGCGCTTATCTCCTTGGCAATCTGGTGGTCTCGGTATGCCCTGGTGAGCGGCACGCGAGGGCGCTATGTGGGTCTGCTCTACGTGGACCGAAACGTGCGGCTGCCGGCGTATGCGTTGTGCGCGCTCATCGGTCTGGTGGTGGCCGGTGTCCTCATCGCCAATGCACGCGTTCATCGATGGTCGGTAGTGGTCATGAGCGTGGCTTCCTGGCTGGCCGTCACCATCATCATCATGGGCGTGGCCCCGGCGCTGGTGCAGTCTTGGCGGGTCAACTCCAACGAAAACGAGCTCGAAGCCCGATTCGTGGAGGACAATCTCCAAAGTACTCAGTCCGCATACGGTTTGGACCTCATGCAGACCCGCAGCCTCGATTATCGCCAAGGCGTGGCGCAGGCCGAGCTCAGCCGCCAACCCGACGTGCTGCGCAACGTCCGTCTATGGGATCCCACTGCCGATCTGGCGCTGGCCCATGCCAGTGCCACGCAGCAGCAGTTTCGCTATTTCACGTTCAACGACATGGATGTGGACCGCTACCGCATCAACGGGGTTGACACCGAGGTCATGCTCAGCGTGCGGGAGCTGAAGCCCGATCAGCAAAAGACGTGGGTCAATCGTACCCTTCGTTTCACGCACGGATTTGGAGCGGTACTTGCTCCCACCAACGAGGTGTCGTCGGGTGGGCCAACGTACGTGTTGGGATCACCGGCTTCGGCCACTACCAGCGCTCTGCTCAAGCAGCCTCGCGTCTATGTGGGGGAGAAGTTCAGCGGCTATGTGGTGGGCGCCACCGGCCAAGAACTCGATTTTGGTAGCTCCTCTCCAGCCGCCGCCAACTACTCGGGTGGTGCGGGTGTCATCGTCGACAGTTTCTTCCGTCGAGCCGCCTTTGCCGTGCGCTTCGGCGACCTCAACTTGGTGAAGCGCAACTTCGGAGCCAAGGCCACGGTGCTGTTCCGCCGGGACATCGTGGAACGGGCTCGCACGTTGGCGCCTTTCCTACGTTTCGACGCAGATCCGTACCCGGTACTGCTCAACGGTCGCATTCTCTGGATACTTGATGGGTACACCACCACGGACAACTACCCAGCGTCGCAACGTCACTCGTTACCCCCGCAAGATTTGCCTGATGGCAGCGAGCTCGCCACCGGTTTCAACTACATCCGCAATTCGGTCAAGGTGGTCATCGACGCATATGACGCCACCACGCAGTTGTACCGGGTGGACCGCAGCGACCCCCTCATCGCAGCATGGTCGTCGGCGTTCCCCGGGCTGTTCTTGCCAGCATCACGCATCGAGAAGGACCATCCGGGTCTAGGTGCGCACTTGCGCTATCCCGAGGATTTGTTGCGGGTACAGAGCTCGATCCTCGGGAGGTACCACCAGGAGAATGCACCGGCCCTTATTAGCGACACAGACCGTTGGGAAGCCAGCCCAGAAGCGCCACGCGCCATTGGAGAGTCGAGCCCCTCGGGAGGGGTGTTGGGAGACCGACTACGGCGCACTGCGCCTTACTACGTGAACATACGATTGCCCGGGTCTTCGGGACCACAATTCGGTTTGGTACACAGCATCGAGAACTACAAAGAGGATGGGCGCCCCGGACAGTTGACGGCGTTGTTGGTGGGCCGCTCCGACAACCTGGGCAAGGCAATACTGGACATGGTCACAGTGCCTGCCCGACCGGATGGTCCTGCCCTCATCGCCCAGCAAATGGCCAGCGAGCCCCAAGTGTCACGTCAACAAACCGAACTCGGCCAGCGCGGTTCTAAGGTCATCTTGGGGTCCGTACAAACCATCCCCGTGGGTCGAGGTTTATTGTTCGTGCGCTCCATGTACACGGTGGCTGATCCGGCGTCGGGTTCAGTCACGGTCACGCCACCACAACTGGTTCGGGTCATCGTGTCCGACGGCAAGCGCACGGTGTTGGCCCCTACCTTGAATGAGGCCGTCAGTGATCTGGTGGGTGGCAACGATGC
>JAYVGK010000326.1:0-14186 GCA_043772215.1 Acidimicrobiales bacterium
GTGGTCCGATCTGCAGCTGCGGTATCTCGTCGACGCACGGTGCGCCTGCTCACGTTGGGCGACAGCCTCACGCAGGGCGTGGGAGATCCCACTCCAGGCCGGGCCGGGTTCAGTGGACAACTCGATGGCTGGGTGAAGCATCTCAGCCGAGCACTGCAAGATTCTGGGCGCACGGTGACGGTCACCAACCTGGCCGTGTCGGGGGCCCAGGCGTCTGACGTCGTGAATACCCAACTACCCAAAGCGAAAGTGACAGTGGCAGATGTGTCCACCCTCATCATCGGGGTAAACGACCTGTGCCGACCTGGTTTCGACGTTGATGCGTTTGCGCAGAACTACGGCGTCGCTCTGGCGGCCCTCACCAACATGAGCCCGGTGGTGATGTCAGCCACCATCCACGAGTTCGATCAACCCTTTCCCGTTCCCAGCGCGCTTCGTCAGAAGTTGCATACCAACATCGAAGCAGCCAACGAAGTTATCACAACCGTATGCGCGCAGTTGAACGTGTTGGTGATGGACATGACTGGCAGCGACCAGATGGGCCCCAACGTACGTTCGGTGGATCTGCTGCATCCCAATCGATACGGTCATCAACTGATTGCTGCCGAAGTGTTGGCGGTGCTCCAGACTGCTGGCCATTTCCGAAACGCCACCATGGCCCCGCCGCAACCGGTACGCCGAGGCGTTTCTGATTTGGCGCATTTGGCGTGGGTGGGCACCTATATGCAGCAAGTGTTGGCTGAACGGATCCGTCAAACCCATTTCTAACTGGGTCAAATGGCGGCTTGGGCCTGCAACTCCGCAATCTGCTCCCACGAATATCCCAATTCCAGCAATATCTCCTCGGTGTGCTGCCCCAATTCGGGTGCCACCTGTCCGGGCTGCGTCGGGGTACCGCTCATGCGTAGCGGCGAACCCACCATGGTGACCGAACCCAATGTGGGGTGATCGACCTTCACCAGATAGCCGTTTTCCCATACCTGCGGGTCATCGGCCACCGCCGCGTAATCGCGCACCGGCGCATATCGCACACCGATGGGTCGCAGGATTTCACTCCATTCAGCGGTGGTTCGTTGTACGAACTGTTTCGACAACACCGCCAGCAATTCGATCTTGTGAGTCTGGGTGAGTAGCGGCGGGGCAAATCGCGGGTCTTCGAACAGGGTGGGTAGGCCCACCGCATCGGCCAACGCCTGTCGGGCTGGCCCGGGCGTACCCACGATAGCCAACCACCCGTCCTTGGTCTGCACCATGCCGTACGTGCCGTTGATCAACGGATGCCCACCATTGGCCCGGCCGGGCACTTGGCCGGAAAGGAAGTAGGCGGTGTACTCCGACGCTTGGGCCCAGATCTGGCCTCCCAGCAGCGATACATCCACCCGTTGACCCAGCCCCGTGCGCTCCCTGGAAAACAGCGCAGCCAAAATGCCCGAGGCCAAATGCTGCGAACTGGTGTGATCGGCAATGGTGACACCCACCGTGGTGGGTTCTCCGCCGTCGCGTCCGGTGGTGGACACCAGTCCCCCAGCGGTTTGACCCGACAAATCGGCACCCTCCCGTTCAGCGTCGGGGCCTACGGGTCCGAAAGCCGAACCGGTGCCATAGATCAGACCGGGGTGATGGACGGCGAGGTCCTCGTAACCCAGTCCCCACGCATCCATGGTGCCGGGCTTGAAGTTGCTGATGATCACGTCGGCCCCAGCCGCCAAGCGCATGAATGCTTCCTTCCCCCCGGGAGTACGGACATCGAGCGTGACACTGCGTTTGCCACGGTTGCAGCCTACGAAGTACCCGCTCAACGGTGTCTCGGGACCCGACGGAAGCCATCGAGACTGATCCCCGATAGTGGGTAGTTCCACCTTGATCACATCGGCGCCGAGGTCCGACAATAGGGCCGCAGCCTGCGGCCCCTGGACCAACAGGCCAAGTTCCACCACACGAATTCCGGTCAGTGCCCCCATGCATCAACCCTACGCTGAGCAAAGGTCACCTCAAGAATCGGGATGGCTGGTCGATACAGAGAAGGTGATTAGCGCACCCGAGCACCCGGACGAGGTTCACCGGATTGCTGCGCTCAACCGACTCGGCTTACTCGACACACCCCCGGAGGAACGCTTCGATCGCATCACCCGTATGGCGTCCTTGGTGCTGGATGTGCCGATTGCCTTGGTGAGCTTCGTCGACACCGATCGGCAATGGTTCAAGTCTCGGGTAGGAGTCGCCATCCTCGAAGCAAGCCGGGACAGTTCGTTCTGCGCGCATGCGATTTTGTCCTCGGACAACGGTCCCTTCATCGTGGCTGACACGTTGCTCGACGCACGCTTTTCCACCAATCCATTCGTGGTCGGCGATCCTCATGTCCGTTTCTACGCAGGGCAGATCCTGCACGACCCTTCAGGCTCAGCAATAGGCACACTCTGCGTAATCGATCGACAACCACGACAGCTCAACAGCACTCAACTCCAGGTGCTCGCCGATCTAGCCGCCATGGTGGAGGAAGAATTCGAGCGCAGCTCAGAACGAGCGCTATTGATCCGCCTTGACGAGAGCGAACAACGTAAGTCCCTCATATTGGAGACGTTGACCGAAGGCTTGGTGTTCCAAGACGGCGACGGCAGCATCCTCAGCTGGAATCCTGCAGCCGAACGGGTTCTGGGGCTGTCGGCAGCAGAGATGTCCGGGTGGACGTCAATTGATCCTCAGTGGAGCGCAGTCCACGAAGACGGCACGCCTTGGGCAAGCGACACCCATCCAGCCATGGAGGCATTGCAAACGGGACGCGCTGTACACCCTGTGGTCATGGGGGTGAACCGCCCGAACGGTGAGCGGGTGTGGCTGAGGGTGAAATCCCAACCAGTATCGGGAGACGGGGCACGCGCCAGTGCCGTGCTCACGGTATTTGCCGACATCACTGTGGAACGTGAAGCTAAGCGTAAACATGAATTATTGAGTGACACGATCCGAGCCGCTATCGAAACCTCCGGCATCGGCACCGTGTTGCTCGATGACCAGGGCTGTGTGACCTATGCCAACCACGCTGGCGCCCATATCCTCGGTGAGCCCATACAGCAGTTATCGGGCCGATCATTCATCGAATTGGTGCATCTCGAGGACCGCCATTGGGTGGCGCGTATGCTGGCATCGGGTTCGCAGCAACCTACCTCTACATCGTCGGAGACACGCCTAGGGCGGTTGTCGGAGGTGACCCCGTGGATTCGTATGCACAGTGCACCTCTGCATACCAATGATCCATCGGTGGTGTGGCTGGTACAAATGGAAGACATCACGCAGCGTCATCATTTGGAGACAGTCCTGGCGCGCAGTGAGGAGACGGCCCGGTCCTCACTCAACGCCTTGGAGCAGGGGGTAATCCTGGCGGGGCCTGGCGGCACCATCCATCGTATGAATCCGGCTGCTGAACGACTCTTGGGTTTCGATGCCACGGCACTCAGCAACCTGTGGCAGAGCGGCAAATGGGAAACGTTCGATGAGCACGGAGCTCCGCTCAGAGATGATGCCCGTCCCATCGTGCGGGCGCGATCCACCGGTCAACCAGTGATGGGTCAGTTGGTGGGTTGGCGTCGACGCGACGGCGTCGTTGTGATGCTGAGGGTGTCATGTGTCCCTGACGCCGACGGGTGCGGGGGTTTCGTGGTGGCCTTTACCGACATCAGCATCGAACATCAGATGATGGTTGATCTTCGTCGATTCCGATATTTGTTCCAACACGCCAACGACATCATCACCGTGGTGGATGCCCAGGGGCACGTGTTGTACGGGAGCCCTTCCACTCAGCGGGTATTGGGTTATCCCGACGGATGGCATCATCCGGACGGAGTTCTCGGGTTGGTCCACCCGGACGACATAGAGATGGCAGGAGCGGAACTTCAGGCGCTGATCGCCAGTGGACGCATGGATCAACCGTTCAACGTCCGAGTAAAGGCTCACTCAGGGGAGTGGCGCAACTTGGAATCGGTGGGGGTGAACCTGCTCGGCGAACCTGACGTACATGGCGTGGTGATCACATCACGAGACACCACGGATAGACAGCATCTAGCCGATCAATTGGCTCATAGGGCCGCCCATGACGAACTCACCGACCTCCCCAACCGTCGCATGCTGGAGTCACGCCTCACCGATGCATTGAGACGCGCCAAGACCGACGACCGCCACATCGGGCTTTGCTTCATCGATCTCGACGGATTCAAGAACGTCAACGACACATTGGGACACGCCGCAGGCGACAAGCTGCTCATCGATGTGGCCGAGACCATCAACCGCAACATTCGCGCTGGAGATACTGCCGCCCGCGTGGGCGGAGATGAATTCGTGGTGGTGCTCAATCCAGTGGTGGGTCCGAATGCTGCATTCGCCATAGCCAGTCGTCTACGAGATGCGATCGTGGGCGGAGTTATGCAAGCGTCGCCCGGCATCACGTTCGGGGCCAGCGTAGGACTGGCCATCAGTGAGCCCCACGACACGCCGTCATCGTTGTTGAAACGTGCCGATACGGCACTGTACCGGGCCAAGGCACACCATGGGTCTGTCGTTGAACTGGCTCCCGAGGCGCTCTCGGAGCCCGCGTTCAATTAGCCAGCTTTAACCGGCTCGCACCGGCGCCAGGTCCACTTCTTCACCGAATCGGCCAATAGACAACAGCGACAGGGTGGGGGCGCCAGCCTCGTTGGCTTGAGCCAGGTCCACCGTGGCAGTGAAGCGCCAGTCTCCGTCGCCCTCGGGGTCAGACAACCGTTGGTGGATCACCCAGCGACCAGGTTCCTCGATCAAGGAGAAATACGCAGACGATCGAGCGTCGGCATCGGTGGCAATGGAGGCATGTTCAACAAAATACGGAGCAAGGGCCACCGCCAAGGCGTAATCGGAACGCAACGTACGGGCGCCCAGGGCCGCATAGGCCTTGCGGGCCAACAGTTCCACCCATCCGAATGCTGCAGTACGCACTGCCGTGCGCCAGGCCCGGGGAGGGCCGGCCACACTGGGCAATGACCGTGGCAGGGCCCGCTCCATCGGTTCGTCACCTGACATCCGCTCCCACTCCTCCATGAGGCTGGCATCGGTGGCGGTGAGCATCTGGCGCAACCAGTCGATGACGTCTTCGAGAGGATCGGTGTAAGCCGACGACGGCAGCGATCGGTCCAGCGCTCGCCACGCGTCGGTGAGATAGCGCAGCAGCAATCCCTCACTACGTTCCAGCTTGTACCGCTGGATGAACCCCGTGAACGTTTCGCCGCTCTCCAGCATTTCGCGCAGGATGCTCTTGGGTGACGGGTACTCATGGATCCACGGGTGGTGGTTGCGGTACACCTCGAAACAAGCGTTGAGCAACTCCTCCAAGGGCTTGGGCCACGTAATGGGGTCGATGAGTTCGATACGTTGATCAAAGTCCACGCCTTCGCTCTTGAGCCTGGCGATCTCGATGGCCTTGATGGCCTTTTCCTGAGCGATGAGGATGACCTTGGGATCATCGAGTACCGACTCCAGCACACTCACCACATCGAGCACGTACGTGAGGTCCTCGGGGTCCAACGTGTCGATGACTTCGATGGCAAACGGGCCCAGCGGGGACGAGAAGCTCACTGACTGACGATCATCGGAACCAGCCACTAGCGAGCCGATACGCACTCCCTTACATGAGCCATCGTCAGCGCGCAGACGTTCCGCCACACCGGCGGCCTCGAGGCTGCGATATACGGCGATGGCCCTGCGTTTGTGGTCACGCTGACGCGCCGGAGAGTCATGGTTGGAGCGCAGAAGCTCCTTTAACGCCTCTGGCCCATCGGAGCGGGCCAACATCAGAGCTACGAGATTGGGCGTGACCTTGAATCGCGAGCTGAGCGGCTCCGGTGCTGCCCCCACCAGCCGGTCGAAGGTCTTGTCGTCGAAGTGCACAAAACCCTTGGGGGCAGACGCCCGATGTACTTTGCGTCGGGCTTTGGGGTCGTCACCAGCTCGGGCCAAGGCGCGCTCGTTGTCGATGATGTGTTCGGGTGCCTGGGCCCATACGTGTCCATCAGGGTCGAATCCCGGACGCCCGGCCCGGCCCGCCAACTGATGAAACTCCCGGGCCCGAAGTACACGCACGCGAGATCCATCAAACTTGGTAAGCGCGCTGAGCAGCACGGTACGGATGGGAATGTTGATGCCCACCCCGAGCGTGTCGGTGCCACAGATCACAGGTAGCAGCCCCTCCCCCGCCAAACGTTCCACCAGCCGCCGATAACGCGGCAGCATCCCGGCGTGATGGACGCCGATGCCGTTGCGCAAGTACCGCCCCAGAGCTTGACCAAAGCCAGTATTGAGCTTTTCACCCACCAGTGCGGCGGCGATGGCCTCACGTTGGGGGCGGGTGGTGAGGGGCAGGCTCACCAACGCTTGAGCTTGGTCGATGGCCGCCAACTGCGTACTGTGCACCATGTACACGGGGGCGAACCCCTTCTCGATGGCGTCGGCAATGGTTTCGGCCACGGGCGTGGTACGCCACTGGTGATAGAGGGGCGTGGGCCGTTCCACACTGGTGATGAGAGCCACGTCTCTGTCTGTACGCGCGCTTAGGTCCTCGATGATGGGGGTGACGTCGCCCAGGGTGGCTGACGCCAACAAGAATTGGCACCGCCGCATGGTGAGCAGCGGCACTTGCCACGCCCATCCCCGGTCGTGATCGGCGTAGTAGTGGAACTCGTCGAGGCAGGCAAAGCCCACTCCGGTGGCATCGCCCAATCCCAATGCCTGGTTGGCCAATACCTCGGCGGTACATACCAGTACCGGGGCGTTGCGGTTGATGGAGGCGTCACCAATGGCGAGTCCCACTTGATCGGCGCCCAAGAGTTCGGCCAGCTCGAAGAACTTCTCCCCCACCAGTGCCTTGATGGGCGCCGTCCACACGGCCCGCTCCCCCCTGTTGAGTGCCAGCAGAATGCCCGCCACCGCCACCAGGCTCTTGCCCGAGCCGGTAGGTGTGGCCAGCACCACATGGGATTCCGACGCCAACGCCAGGGCCGCTTCCTCCTGGTGCGGATACAGCGGCCGACCCCCGGCAGTGGCCCATGTGGCGAACACGTCGAGCACATCGGACGGATCAGAGCCGACCGGCGGGAGCAGCTCACGTAAGGCAATCACCCTCTCACTGTGTCACGGGCACCCCTGCTGCTGATGCAGTTGGGCTAGACCCTGGCGTCATGACTGCGCCATCAGCCGAGCCCGACCGTGAGCTCGGCAGTGATTCCGGCAGTAATTCCGGCGCTGACCTCGGCGCTGAGCGCCGACGCTTGGCCGAGGCTGAAGACCACGATTGGCGCTTGTGGGGCCCATACCTGTCGGAGCGAGCCTGGGGAACGGTGCGCGAGGACTACAGCGACGACGGCGACGTATGGGGTTCGTTCACCCACGATCAGGCCCGCTCCCGCACCTACCGTTGGGGAGAAGACGGCCTGGCCGGTATTTGCGATCTGCAACAACGTCTGTGTTTGGCGTTTGCCTTCTGGAATGGCCGCGATCCCATTCTCAAAGAGCGCCTGTTCGGGCTCACCGGCGAAGAAGGAAATCACGGCGAAGACGCCAAGGAATGTTGGTGGAACCTCGACTGCACTCCCACCCACTCCTGGATGCGGTGGCGATACATGTACCCGCAAGGTGAGTTTCCCTACGATGACTTGGTGGCCGAGAACGGCCGGCGCGGTCGGCTCGACCCCGAGTACGAACTGATCGACACCGGGGCCTTCGACGAAGATCGCTATTGGGACATCACCGTTGACTACGCCAAGGCGACACCCCACGACTGGCACATCCGTTTGTCGATCACCAATGCAGGGCCGGACGAGGCCACCCTGCACGTACTGCCCACGCTGTGGTTTCGCAACACGTGGTCGTGGGGGCGCAGCGATCAGCGTCCAGTGATCCGCAGTATCGATGGGGCGTTGGTGGCTGAGCACCACACGATGGGGCGCATGGTGCTCAGCGGGTCGACTCTGGCTACCCCGCCGTCAGTGGTGGCGTGCGAGAACGAGTCCAATGACGAGAAGTTGTGGGGCGTACCCGGACCGGCCAATGCCACTCGGTACCCCAAAGACGGCATCAACGACCATGTAGTGAACGGATCCGCCACGGTGAACTCCGACGGCACCGGTACGAAAGCGGCGCTGTGGTATCAGCTCACGGTGGCGCCCGGAGAAACTGTCGAGGTGGCGTTGCGGTTCGGACCTGACGGTCCTGCGCCCTGGAACCATGGGCTGTGGCAGTCCACGCTCATTGATCGCCAGGCTGAGGCCGACGGGTTCTATGCGCACGTCGTACCGCCCGACACCAGCACTGAGGACGCCATGATCGTGCGTCAGGCATTGGCCGGCATGCTGTGGTCCAAGCAGTTCTACAACTACGACGTATCGCGCTGGTTGGACGGGGATCCGGCTGGGCCACGACCTTCTGAAGCTCGCAAACGGGGACGCAACAGTGCGTGGCGTCATCTCAACAATTTCGACGTGATCTCCATGCCCGACGCATGGGAATACCCATGGTACGCCGCTTGGGATTTGGCCTTTCACTGCATACCTCTGGCCCATGTTGACCCTGAATTTGCCAAGGCACAGCTACTCCTCATTTGCAGGGAGTGGTATATGCATCCCAATGGGCAGCTCCCGGCCTACGAATGGTCGTTGGGTGATGCCAACCCACCGGTGCACGCCCGCGCCGCCATGCGGGTGTTCGAAATCGATGGGTCCAAGGACTTCGAGTTTCTCTCACGAATATTGCAGAAACTACTCATCAACTTCACCTGGTGGGTCAATCGGGAGGACACCGAAGGCAACAACGTGTTCGAGGGAGGCTTTCTGGGGTTGGACAACATCGGACCCATCGACCGATCGTCGCCGCTTCCGGTGCCCGGGGTGATGGAGCAGTCCGATGGCACCTCGTGGATGGCCATGTATTGCCTGGACCTCTTGGAGATGGCCATTGTGCTGGCCAAGCATGACCGAGCATATGAAGACATTTGTACCAAGTTCTTTGAGCATTTCACCTACATCGCCTCAGCCATACACGATCAAGGCATTTGGGATGAGCAAGACGGCTTTTACTATGACGTCCTGCATTTGGAAACCGGCGAGCGCATCCCCATCAGGGTGCGTTCGATGGTGGGGGCGTTGGCGTTGGCCGCTACCACCACGCTGGGCCAACAGACACTGGAGGAGTTGCCCAACTTCGCCAATCGCATGCGGTGGTTCCTCCGCCATCGCCAGGAGTACCTCACGTCCAGCCAGGCCACGCTGGTGCGCGACGGGGCTGAGGGCACGCTGCTGTCCATTGTGTCGCCTGACCATTTGGACCGCGTATTGGGTTATCTGCTTGATGAGGCGGAGTTGTTGTCCGATCATGGCTTGCGGGCGTTCTCCAAGGCTCATGCCGACAAGCCGTTCAGTTTCGACTTGGGTGGTCAACACTTCACTGTGGATTACGAACCGGGCGAGTCCGAGAGTGGCTTATTTGGCGGAAACTCCAATTGGCGAGGGCCGGTGTGGTTCCCGGTGAACTACATCATCATCGAGTCCATCCGACGGTTTCATCGCTTCTTCGGCGACGATCGGTTGGTGGAGTTCCCCACCAGTAGTGGCAGTCGCATGACGCTGGCGGCGGTGGCGGACAAACTCGAGGATCGGTTGGTGTCGCTGTTCCGCAACGACAGCAAAGGACGGCGTCCATGCTTCGGGGACGTGGTTCGGCTGCAAACCGACGAGCGGTGGCACAACTGTTTGTGGTTCCACGAGTACTTCCATGCCGAAACCGGCCAGGGTCTCGGTGCCTCCCACCAAACCGGATGGACCGGCTTGGTGGCCGACCTCATCATCAGCCGCAACCCCACCATGCCATCAGGCCCTCAGTCCCAACCAGGTGCCACCCCAGACATCTAGCGTAAAAGGCACTCGGCTGATCAGCCGTGACCGTGGATCTCGTTCCATGGTCCGCCGTCGGCCCGAGGCTCCTTGGGTAGGCCCAGGATCTGCTCGCCTACGATCCCCTTTTGTACCTGCGAGGTTCCGGCGTAAATGGTGCCGGCTCGGGCGTTGTAGAACACCCCCACCCAGTTGGCGCTGTCGTTGGGGGCGCCGGGTGCATCGAAGCGGAACGCCCCATGCGGGCCCTGTCCACTGGGCGTCATGGCGTCAGCACCGAGAATGTCCACCGCCAACTCAGTGATCTCCTGGTGGTACTGGCTCCAGAACAACTTGCCGGTTGACGCATCGGCGCCGGGCTGTTTGCCATTCAGAAAGCTGGTGAGTGCCCGATAGCCGGCATAGCGCATGATCTCCACACTCGTATGCGCACGTGCCAATCGTTGCCGTATGTGCGGATCCTTGGTGAGACCACGTTGGCGGGCCAGTTCCGTGAGCCGGTTCAACTCCACCCGGAACCCAATGGCATTGACGGCAGCACCGGCCCCGCGCTCGTTGCCGAGCAGGGTCATGGCCACCGCCCAGCCGCCGTTGACCTCGCCGAGTACATCACCCCGGGGACAGCGCGCATCGGAGAAGAACACCTCGTTGAACTCCGATTCCCCCGACATCATCTTGATCGGTCGTACTTCCACGCCCGGTTGACGCATGTCCACCAGTAGAAAAGAAATGCCCCGATGCTTCTGGGCCGTGGTGTCGGTGCGGGCCAGTACGAAGATGTGGTTGGCGGTATGGCCTCCGGAGGTCCAGATCTTCTGACCGTTGATGATCCATTCGTCACCATCGAGTTCCGCCCTACAGCCCAGATTGCCCAGGTCACTACCCGCCGCTGGTTCGCTATAGCCCTGACACCAGAGGTCTTCACCGGACAACACTCTTGGCAGATAGTGGCGCTTCTGCTCGTCGGTGCCCCATTTCAGCATGGTGTTACCCAGCATCGAGATACCGAACCCGTCGTTGGAACCACCGGTGGGCACACCCGCCTTGGCAAACTCTTCAGCCAATACGACACTCTCCAACGGAGTGAGTCCGGCCCCACCGAACTCTTTGGGCCACGACAGCGCCAAGTAGCCGTTGGACGAGAGGGTGGAGCGCCACGACTTAACAAAGTCTCCCGCTTCGGCGTGGCCCAGCGCCCCCAGACCACGCCAATCGGCGGGCAGATGCTCGCCCAGAAAGGCTTGCACCTTCTCCCGATACACCGCAGCGTCGGGTGGGTACGAAATGTCCATACGCCAGGGTAGGCCGCAGGGCCGGCGCGGCGCCTTTCCGCTCCCATCGGCCGATTTTGCGACCACCCCAGCTCGTAGCAAAATTAGGTACCGGCAAAGCAATTTTGCAACGAGAACGACCAGGGCTGGCAGACATCCGGACCTAGGTGACTACGCGCTGATGGTCACCGGAGTTCCCAGCGGCAACGTGGTGGCCAGGGTGGTGATGGCAGAATTCGAGAGACGTAAACAACCTGAGCTCACCGCAGTCCCCAACTTCTTGGTGTCGTTGGTGCCGTGTATGGCTATGCGGCCGTCGCCGGTGCCGAAGCGTTGGTACACGTTGGAGAAGCCCGACAGGCCAATGGCATACGGACCATATGCGCCAGTCTTGTTCCGGGGGGACACCAGATCAACGGTGTAGAAGGCGCCCGTTGGGGTGGGAGAACTCTTCTTGCCCACGGCCGCAGTGGTGGTAAAAATCACCTGGCTGCCCTTGTACGCGGTAAGCCGTTTGGCACTGAGTGAAATGGTGATGCGGTAGGGGTTGGCAAACGTGGTGACGTCGGATTTGGAGATGTATCCCACCGAACCATTGGGTCGTACCGGCAAATTGACCCTATAAAAATCGCCGTCCTCCCCAATGACGGTGAACACCGCCCGGCCAAACACGTTCTTGTGATTCTGCACTGTCCCCTGAATACCGCTGGTGCGCGATGGACCTCTGTACGCAGTGATGATTGCTCCGATGGCGCCACTCTTGAATGCTGCCACCGTGGTTTGCCCACTGACCGAGACCGTTTGACTGGCCACTGCGGTGCGGGTGACGGCGGTCCGGGTGACGGCGCCCACAGAAACGGGTACGCCGACGGTGAGTGCAGCAACGGTTCCGGCGGCGATGACGAGAGGGATTCGCATGACTTCACCTTGCTTTAGACATTGGTGAGTCACGTCATGACCCTGTGATCTGGTTGTGACGGCGCCCATGCGTGCCAATCTCTAGGCATGAGTGATCACGGCCATGTAGGCGAGCAACATCGAAGTCATCGAAGCGGGTGGCTGCGCGCCGGTGTTCTGGGAGCCAATGATGGCCTGTTGTCCACTGCCAGCCTGCTCATCGGCGTGGCCGCCGGCAATGCATCGCGCTCGGTGTTGGTACTCACTGCAGTTGCGGCACTGGTAGCCGGGGCGTTGTCCATGGCTGCTGGCGAATACTCCTCGGTAGCCTCCCAGCGCGACGCAGAACTGGCCGATCTACTGATGGAACGCCGATCCCTGGCCTTTGACCCGGACGAAGAATTGTTGGAGTTGGCCGAGCTCTATCGCAGTAAGGGACTCACCCAGGAGTTGTCCATGGAGGTGGCACAGCAACTGTCGGCCATCGACGCATTCGCTGCTCACTCCCGCGATGAGCTGGGTTTGAATCCAGATGCGCTCACGTCGCCAATCCAAGCGTCACTGTCTTCGGCGTTGAGTTTCTCGTTCGGCGCTGCGGTCCCGGCACTGACGATGGGGTTGGCGTCGTCGGGAATGCGGATCCCGGGCACCGTGGTGTTGACGTTGCTGGCGCTGGGCGTCCTCGGCGGCATCGGGGCACGATTGGGTGGCGCATCAGTGACGAGAGCAGCGGTCCGCCTGCTGTTGCTCGGTGGCGGATCCATGGTGGTCACGACCGTAGTGGGACGACTACTCGGCACCAGCGTGTAGCCGACGGCCGGACCCAAGTGCGTTGAGTGGCGGCGGCCTCATGGCCGAATCCGTCGCAAAACTACGTCGCCGGTGACAAGTCCTTTGACGAGATGAGGTGGTCGCAAAATTCCGACGAGATTGGGTGGGTCGGCCCTAGAGAGCGCCCCGGATAATGGCGGCCAACCCGCCTGCGCCAGCCACCAACAGCACCACTCGGCGCACCACGTCCACATCGAGGCGGGGAGCCAAACGGCGCCCAGACGCAAATCCCACCACCCCACAACCAATGAGAAGTGCAGCCACCGGCACTGGGAGAAGGAGCGGACCAAGCGACGCCACAGCCGCCAAATTGAGCAGGAAGAAGTATGGCTGCGACACTCGTCGAAGCCGTTCCGGACTCCACCCTGCATTCACGCTGTACAAAGCGATCGGGGGTCCGCTGAGACTACTGAGCACATTCATGGCGGCGCTGGTGGAGGCTGCCGCAATGAGCCCTGGCACACCACGCAATCGAGGGAATCGAAAGCCTCTCCAGATGACGAGCACACTCACCACCGTGACCACCCCAGCGATGATCATCACCACATTGCGATCAAGCCGGTTCACCAACACGGCGGCCAGTGGAGTCACCACCATGGCCGGTGCAATGAGCGTGGCCGCCGTGCGCGGCTCCATCACTCTGCGTACCGACCATACGCCGATGGCGCTCACCAAGCAGGAGAACATGTTTCCCAGCCGCACCCCGTGACCCGCCCCCAACAACAGAATGAACATAGGCGCGCTCACCAAAGAAAATCCGAAGCCAGTGACCGCAGCCGACACTGCTCCCATCAAAATGGCCACCGCCAAGGCGCAGACCACCGCCGTTTCGGGATGCAATGTGGTGAAGGCCAGTATCAACGGGCCTTGAGGGCGTTGGCCACAATCGCGCCCACGATGGTGGTCCATGTATCTGGAGGCAGGTCGTGGGCCATGCCCGGGATCACCAACAGTTCCGCTCCAGGTATCGCAGCAGCCGTGGCCTCACCACCCGGCAACGTGATCAACGGATCATCGGCTCCATGGATCACCAACACGGGCATGGTGAGCGCAGCCAATCCGGGCCGTCGGTCGGGACTGGCCCCCACCGCCGCCAACTGATGCGAGCGACCTTCGGGATAAAAGCATCGGTCGAACGACGCCGCCGCCCGGTCCCGCCATCGCTGCTCGGTGTTGCCCAGCCCCACCGATGCGATGATCCGCTGCGATTCCACACTGTGTTCGATGAACGCCTCACGCTGCACCGGTGGGGAAGACATCAAGGCGGCGATGGCAGCAGGGGTGG
>JAYVGK010000327.1:0-2948 GCA_043772215.1 Acidimicrobiales bacterium
TGGCTGTGATGGATCACCTGATAGTTACCGCCGAGTTGTGGGTACTCATTGAGCAAGGTGTTGAAGCAATGCGGGCATTGGGTGATGATCTTCTTGACACCCATACCGTTGAGACTCTCGACGTTGGCCATGGCCAACATCTGGAACACGTACTCGTTACCAGAGCGTCGGGCCGGATCGCCGGTGCACTGCTCGGATGGCCCCAGGACAGCAAAATCGATGCCGGCGCGCCGCAGCAATTTGGCGGTGGCCTGCGTGACCTTCTTGTTCTTGTCGTCGAAGCTGCCGGCGCATCCGACCCAGTACAGGTACTCGTGGCTCAGTGGCGAACCAGTTTCCACGATGGGTACATCCATGTCCTTGGCCCAGGCGGCGCGTTCGTTCTGGCCAATACCCCATGGGTTACCCGTGTTCTCCATAGACCGGTAGGCGTTGCCCAGTTCACTGGGGAAGTTGGACTCCATCAACGACAGATAGCGGCGCATGTCGAGGATCTTGTCGAGGATCTCGATGTTCACCGGACAGTTCTCGTCGCAGGCCTTGCACGTGGTGCAGGCCCACACTTCGTCGGCGGTGATGCGCTCGAATACGCTATTGGTGGACACCTTGATCTCGGGGTCGATGGACACCGGTGGCGATACCTGACCCGGACCGCCATGGTTGGGTCCCGTGAGCGCCATCACAGTGCCGATCTTGAGCACGATTTCGCGAGGGTCAAGCGGCTTACCGGTGGCGTGGGCGGGGCACACTGCGGTACAACGCCCGCACATCGTGCAGGCGTCGGTGTCCAACAGTTGTTTCCAGGTGAAGTCTTCTATGGTAGCCGCACCGAAGGTCTCCAAGCTGGTTTCCGTGAGGTTGGGCATGGGACGCATGGCTCCCTTGGGACGCTCACGGTCCTTGAGATACATGTTGAGTGGCGAGGTGAACATGTGGCGCAATTTGGTGACCGGCAGGATCACCAAGAAGGCGGCGAAGGCCACCACATGGGCGATCCACATGGCCTGATGCCAGGTGTCGAGACCGTTGGCGTTCTGGAACAAGCGAGAGAGTGGATACCCGACAAACGACCACTTCTCGAAAGAAGGTCGGCCCACCAAGGCAATACGGGCCCCTTCAGCCAACATGCCGGAAAGTCCAATGGTGAGAAACGTGATCAGAATCACCGCATCCTCAGGCCGATTCTTGATACGAATGCGATATGGCCGCTGGATATAGCGGCGCACCATTGCCCACACGATGCCACCGGTGAAGACGAGTCCTGCTGCATCACCAAACGCGCTGTAGCCCTGATACGTGGTGCCCTTGAGGAACTTCCACGACGCCGGCATTTGATGGTCGATCTCCAGGACCGTGGTGACGGCGAACAGTGCCAGGAAACCGAAATAGATCATGGAGTGCATGAGCCCAGCAGCACGGTCCCGCATGAGGGTCTTCATGTAAACCCCGGAGCGGAAGTCAGCCGTTCGCCGTTTGGCGTTTTTTTTGGTGGTGCGTCGGTTGTCCGGGGCGCCCCGTTGCCAGTTGCGTACTCGTAGGCTGAACAGCCAGCCCCCCATGATGAACAACACCGGTAGCGTGACATAAAAGGCCAATTCCACTGCCTTCGGGATACCCCCGAACACTTTGCGACTGATCGGCGAATCCACAGGAGCATCGTTGAGATACCCGGTTATGCCGGACACGGCAGTGATCGCAGCCACCCCGGTACCGAGGATGAGCGCTATCCGACTAGGAGTGAATCGTTTCGCGCCCGTGGGCGCGGAACCGGTGCTCTCCGTGCTGTCGTGAGATCCAGATGACATGGGGTTGACGATACCCGGTGCCTGAATGATGAACGAAGTCCCCGGGTCCGAGGGTGGTTTCTGAAAGGATCTCCCACGAGCAAGGGAGTGAACATGACGCGAAGCCGTGATTGTGCAGGGAAGTGGGCCGGGCAGGTGGCCGTGAAGGTGGTTGCGGGTGCAACCATGATGTTGCTGGTCGGTGTGGCGCCGGCGAGGGCCCAGGTGGTTGGTCCGACACCGCCGCCGGACATTGACTGCCCTGCAGGGACGAATAAGTACGTCACCCCTCGTGAGGTGAACGTGGAGAGGGGTGGACTGGTGTTGCCTCCTACGTTGAAGGTGTCTCGTCCGCTGTACACCACGGCCCTCGTCCTGGCGCCTGGACGCCTTCATATCGACAAGTACGTCAGCTGGGATGGCTACCTCGCCCGAGCTAGTTCCCCAGTTCAACCCCAGGAACGGTGGGCAATCCGGGTTGGCGGAGTGAGCACCGGCCTCACCGACGACCTCACCGACGGCGTGATCGAGGACACCAAGACAGGGTCACTTGGCTTTATCGATCAGCCGGGCGGCGTTGTCGAATACGTCCATTCCTCGTTGTACCTCGGTGTGCCCCCCTTCGACACCGACTCCGTTCATCCCTCTGGTTTTTGCTGGACTTTGGACCCGACGCCAACGATCTCCACTACTACGTCGATCGCCACGTCTACGTCGACCACCACGTCTACGTCAACCACGACCACCATGGCCAGAACGACCACGACCACTGTGCCCAGTGCGACGACCACGACTACTGCCACGCCAACCACGGCGGTCCCAACCACGGCGGTCCCAACCACGAGCACGACCTCGCCGAGGGGGACTGTTCCTCCCAGCCCCCCGGCATTTGCCGTTGCCACCACCTCGACCACGGTGGCTCCTGTGGCCCTGGCCAGCCCTCCAGCACCGGTTACCGCTGCTACGACATTGCCGACACCATCGACCACCGTGCGACCCTCTAGCGTTGTTGAAGTTGCCCCATCGACGGCTCCCGCCGTTCAGGTGCTGGGAACAGAAATCATCAATTCCACTACGGGAGCATTGGCCGTGACTGGTTCCGATGATGTGCGCAACAGTGTGTGGGCCGTGTCACTCATTGCTGTCGGTGTGGCCTTGGTAAGC
>JAYVGK010000328.1:0-8835 GCA_043772215.1 Acidimicrobiales bacterium
CTGGGCATTTCAGTTGGTACGAGCCGCTGACCGACGCCGCCGCCATCACCCGCGCCGTGCACTATGTACTGGCCCACCAACAGTTGTTTCTCAACACCACCAGTGACGCTCGACTACTGCCTATCGTGTTGGCGGCAGCTGAGGCAGTTGTCCCAGTTGATCATGCTCAACTCGATGCCGATCTCAGCGAGTTCGGGGTCACTCCCCTGTTCGACCGCAAGGAGTTGGAGCGCATCTAACCAGGTGCTGCGATGACCTTACGGAGCCGCTCGACCCGATCGTCGGCACCAATGAGCGACTCCTCGGAATGGGGGGATTTCCAATTCTCGATGGCTCAGTGGAGGAAGGGCATCTGTTCGCTGCAACAGGTCAACCAGTTCGACTCCCCGTTGGTGCACGTCGGTGACGCGCACCTCTTCGCTCAGTGAGTTCACATGTCCTCCACACAGTCCGGACTAGCTGCTGGCGATGGATTTCTAGCCCGTCGAGGCAATTGCGATACAGCCTTTACTATCGGATCCTCGTGACCGAGGAACTGGTATCACCCAGTCAGGTAAATCGGCTTGCCGATCGGGGTCTCGCTTGATTCGAAGCCACATGAACACCGCCGCCTGATGACCGGGTTGTCGTGCCACCTCCCTCACCGTGAGCTCATCGGCTTGCATCGACGCCGTCGACGCCGAATCATCGAGATCACTGTCATCTTGGCCATTGTTGGACTGCTGGCAGTCTTCTTGGTGCGATCAACCGGCGTCTCACTCACCTTTGACCACCCCATATGGCTGGCCATTTCCGTTGGATTTGAGTTTGGTTCGATGGCTTGTTTTGCCAGAGTGCAGCGCCTTGCATTGGCGGCGGGCGGCATCCGTATGACCCTGTGGGAAGCGCTACGAATCACCTATGCCAGCAACGCAGTGTCGGTGACGGTACCGGTGGGAGGGTCTGCTGCAGCAACCGCCAACACCATCGCCGAGTTTCGTCATGAAGGTGCTGATTCGGGCCTTGTGGCTTGGACGCTCATGACCACAGGGATCATCTCGACGTTGGCGTTTGCCGTGATCACGGCCACTGGTGCCGTACTGTCGGGCAACGGGGCCGCGACGATTGTTGGGGTAGCCACCACCCTCATTGGCATGGTGCCGGTGGCGCTGGTGCTGCTCAGCGTGCGTCGGCCGACTTTCCGTACGCGTCTGGCGCATGTGCTGGGCTCGGTACTTCGGCTTTCCTGGCGAGTCATTGGTCGCCCCAAAAATCCGAATCAAACCGCACAACGTTTGGTGAATCAGTTTTCGGTGCACCATTTCTCACGGTTCGCCGCCATCAAGGTGTTGTATTTCGCCACCATGAACTGGCTGCTCGATGCGGCTTGTCTTGGTGCGGTGATCGCAGCATTTGGCCAACCGGTACCTTGGCGATTCCTGTTTGCCATCTACGCAACCGGTGTGGGGGCGGCGGCCATTGGCATCACCCCAGCCGGGATCGGTATCGTCGAAGTGGCCATCGCCGCCGCCCTCACTCGTACGGGAATGACCAGTGCCCACGCATTTCCTGCGGCACTCACCTATCGAGCCATCAGTTGCTGGTTGGTGATGGCCATCGGCTGGTTGTTCTTCACCCGCAGCCGCCGCCACCGCAAGAACCCCCATCAACACGGCATCGACAGCAACGCCTGACCAGCGCTCAACTCCCTCAGGCCTATCTGGTCCTGCGGTACTCAGAGCACAGTCATGTGGACAAATCTCAGTGATGTAGTTGCCTATTTACCTTGCCTGGATTCACCCAATTGGTGATGGCAACGGTCGCATCGCGAGCCTGTGCGAGTTCCTTGTACTCGCCACATGCGGTGTACCAACCAGTGCAGCTCAACTCATCTCCAACCACTGCAACAAGACTGGCGACGGGTACTACCGACAGTTGTATTACGGAAGCAAAAAGCGGCGGTGATGTCACGAAGTTTCTCTCCTATTGCGCGTCGGACTTCATTGAAGGTCCGGGGAAGCAACTGCAGTGGATGTACGACGGGCAGTTCCGTTTGACGTGGCATGAATATGTTGGCTCACAAGCCATCCCTTGGCTCTCACCAGAACTCGCCAGGATTTACGCCATTGGTGGACCTAAAACCCTCACTCGTGACCTGAACGAGCTCGTGTCTATCGCATTACTGCGCGCAGCTACTGGCCGCTACCAAGCCGAACGCGGAGCGCTGATGTCGCTCCTCCCCCTTACTTGTGCCTCCTGACCCAATGGTCGGGCAATGTCCCCATCGTGAGCGTGTCTTACTGGCGATCTGAACCGCATCACATGGCTGTGCTGAATACGAATGGAATGGTGGACCGTGAGGGACTCGAACCCCCGACATCCGCCATGTAAAGGCGGCGCTCTACCAACTGAGCTAACGGTCCGGATGGAGTGGCTTCCGGCGGACGGAGGTGATCGTATCCCGACCGACCTCCGCCCGAGGCAGGATCAGGAGATGAACTCCACCTTCACCATCAGCCACCGCGAAGCCCAGTTGGCGGTGGCCGTGATGTTGGCCGAAATCCAGCTGCGCTCACTGGCCGGCGTCATGGTGGTTGCCGACGCCCACGGTGAGCTCATTGCGCTGCTGCGTATGGACGCCAGCCCGCTGAGTTCGATCACTATTGCCACCAACAAGGCATTCACCGCCGCCCGGGAGCGAACTGCGTCATCAGACATCGGCAAGCGCATACGCCACCCCCAAGAGGGCTTTGACATCGCCTACTTCGGTGATCCCCGCTTCATCGGCTGGGGTGGCGGTCTGCCGGTGATGGTGGACGGCCAATGTGTGGGGGCCGTGGCCGTGAGTGGGTTACCCGAAGCTGAAGACATCGAGGTGGCATTGATGGGGGTGGCAGCCATCCTGCGTCCCGACATCAGCCCCGCCTGAACGCTCAGACGGGGCTGATGTCGAAGAGGAGGCCCATATAGGAGTCACCCGGCCGGCTCACTGTCCGGTCGCACCGTCGGTGCACCCGGCCGGGTGTGGCACTGACGACCCCGGACAGCGGTTGGGTATTGACTCCATCAACGAGACACCGGAGCATCTAGCGGCGTAACCATCCCCCAAACAAGAATGGGTCAGACATGCGTTCTTGTCGGGGATCTGACCCGTTCTTGTCGGGTTTGGTGTCGGGTTTGATGCCCGGTTTGATGCCCGGTTTGAGCATGGGGTTGGACTCCTTCATGGGAAGAGCGCGTCAGGCCGAAATGACCTGGCCGAGCTCATCGAAGATGTCGTCGTGGCGACGTACCTTGGGTGGACGACCTCTGCGGCGCTTGGCCGACATCACCTTGCCGTTGAGAAACAGTTCGCCGCCCCACACTCCCCACGGCTCACGCCGCAGACGCGCACCGTCGAAGCAACGGTTTTTCACATCGCAATTGGCACACATTGCCTTGGCCTGGGCAATTTCGCTGAGGTCTTCGGAGAAGAACAGTGAGGCCAGCGTTCCCGCGCCGTCTGCGCAACGGCCACGGGCGACTACCACTGGATCGATGGAGGTGAGCAATAGTTCTTGGGCGATCATCTCGCCGTACTCCTTGTTCGGTGATCCGGGGATCAGAATGGTGAGGAAAGGGTGGGGAAGATGTTGCTGGGGGAAAAGAACAAGGCCGCCGGTGGGTACCGGCGGCCTCAGGTCGAGCGAGTGGGTTTCTCTGTTCGGGTTGCTACCCGAGTGGAGGACCACCTCGACCAAAAGGCCGCTTCATTGCGTCTGCACACGTATTGCCTGCCGTAAGACCCTCGTGTGTCATAAAGACGAGCACTGCGGCGGTGATCGACAGGGACGGCGACGCAGCGCGTCGATATGTGGGCATAGCAGCGATGATCTGAATGCTGAGTGCTTGTTCCATGTGAATCACCTCCGTGTTGTACTCAAGATGCCCGGTACGGGTGTCTCGCACAGTGTCCCCGCTGAGGCCGCCAACGGTCAAGCGAATTAAATTGCTCACGCGATGCGCGCTGCCACGGCATCGCCCAACACTGCGACTGACGAGGCTGCCACCGGGGTCCGGCGAGCCGATGGATCCATCACCAGCAGGTCTCGTCCGTGAGCATCCACCATGGGCGCCCCAGCCTCGGAACACACCAGCATTCCGCCGGCGTAGTCCCACACCCCATGAGCGTCCCGAGAGCAGTCCATGTAAGCGTCGAGCGTGCCGCAGGCCACGGCGCACAGGTCCAGCGCACACGCCCCCAATGCCCGGTACTGCGACCACCCCAACCACCGTGGAGGGAGGCCGCTGAGACCCACGATGGCCTTACTCCACGACGGGCAATTGGATGGGGCGATCCGCGCCCCGTCCTTGAACGCTCCCCCACCTCGTATTGCCGAGAAGCGGGTGCCGGTGGCCTGGTTCACCACCAACGCCGCACGCAGCCCGTCAGCGTCTACCGCCGCCAGTGAGGTGGCGTACCAGGGGATGTTGCGACTGGCATTGGTGGACCCATCGACGGGATCGATGATGACCACGATTTCGTTGTCGGCCCTGGCCAGCCCACTCTCTTCGGACAGCACACCCACGTTGGCCCGCTCCAAGAGTGCAAGGGCCACGTTGTCAGCCAGTACATCACTGTGATGCTGACCCGAATGGGCCCCATCGGACATCAGACCCCAGTCGTCGAGGCCATCGAGAGCACGTCGAACTCCGACTGCGATTTCATCGAACAGTTCCAGCAATGCTTGATCGGTCCAGGTCATGGCGCCGATAGTCTCCCCCATCGTGAGCATTCGTGAAGCCACCTCGGCCGACGTCGATGACATCTGCGCGCTGATCATCGGTCTGGCCGAATACGAACAACTGGCCCACGAGGTGGTGTGGCAACGCGCCGACATCGAGGCGGCACTGTTCGGGCCGGTACCCGCCGCCCATGTGCTGTTGGCCATCGACGACAACACGGCCATCACCGCCGGTTTCGCTCTGTGGTTTCCCACTTTCTCCACGTTCCTGGGAAAGAATGGCATCTGGTTGGAGGATTTGTTCGTGAAGCCTGAGGCCCGTGGTGCGGGGCACGGACTGGCTTTGCTGCAGCGTTTGCGGGCCATGACCAACGGACGAGTGGAATGGAACGTCCTCGACTGGAACGAGCCTTCCATTGCTTTTTACCGATCACTGAAAGCTGAGCCCGTAGACGGCTGGACCCGGTACCGGTGGTTACCTGCCACGTGAGCGACGATGGCGCCAACCATCAGGTTTGGCTGGGCACGGCCGGATGGTCGTATCTGCCGGACTGGGTAGGACCGTTTTATCCGGTGGGCACGTCGGCATCTGATGCACTTGCGCGCTACGTGGAGGCGTTCCGATTTGTGGAAGTTGACTCGACGTTCTACGCCGCCCCTGCGCCATCCACCATCGAACGGTGGTCGTCGCTGATGCCGACAGATTTCCGGGTGTCATTCAAGACCCCACGCGAATTGGTGCAAGACACCGGCCTACGACCACCCGACGTACCGTTCGGCAACTTCTGCTCCACGCTGATGGATGCTCTGGGCACCAGAGTGGCCCGGATTGTGGTGCAGATGCCGCCCGGGTTTGTCCGTGACCCACACAACGACGTGGCGTTGCGGGCGTTCTGTCAGCAGTGGGCTCCGCATGTTCCATTGGCCATTGAACTGCGGCACAACTCGTGGATGCATCCGGCCGTGGACGATTGTATGCGCGCTCATGATGTGGCACGTGTCAGCAACGATCTCCACGATGTACCGGGCTTGGGACGCCACTGCTACGACACATCCAACAAAACTGCGTACATACGGTTGATAGGCCGCCATGACGGCATCTCCAAGGATCGCATCCAGCGGCCTCAAGATGACGCGCGGCAGTGGTGGTCCGAGCGCATCGCCGAACTGGTAGCCCGAGGAGTGCGCCATGTGTATGTGGTGGTCAACAACCACTACGAGGGCCATGCCCCGGCCACACTGCGCATTCTGGGGAATGAGTTGCGGGCAGTTGGCTGCAACGTGGTGGCATTCAACGGTCACCCCGATGGTCAGGTGGCACTGTTTTGACTCCCTCCGGTTGCGTGGACACGATCCGGCGCGTACGCCCCCTAGAGTGCGGCGCGATGGCTGTCATCGATGTTGCCGGATATGTAGCGGACCTCAAGGACCATGTCACTGTGGACCACGGGTTCCATGTGCACGACGAGCGCCACTTGGTGGAGACGTACTCGTTGCGCCAGGCCTGGGAGGTGGATCTGCACCCCGCCGAGGGCTGCAATGGTCCGCTGGATCTGCACCTCACCCTGGAGGTTGACCCCCGGGTGTTGCTCAATTTCGAGGACAAGGTGGCGGACCTGCCCGAGGAGGTGGACCCGCCGGACGACTATTACTTCCCGCTCACCCTCACCTGGGCGTTGCCGCCGTTGACCAGACCCCCGGACCTCCTGGTGCTGGCCACCGAGTTGGCGGGCGTGGGTGGGCCCGATTTGCCGCTGGAGGTGTCCGCCATCGACTCGTTCAACAACGTCACCGATGCGCCGGAACGCTCCCTCACGGTGGTGGCCCGTCGGCCCGTGTCACTGGCCAGGGTGTTCATGGGTGAAGAATTGCTGTGCGAACTCTGGGATGGCTGCAGCCGAGTGAGCCTGTATCTGCTGGAACGCGCCCCCGGTTGGCTCGACGAAAACTGAGCCGCAAATGTAGAACGACCCGCCGTTTCGGCAGGTCGTTCACAATGCTCCGGGAGTAGGGATCGAACCTACGACATTCTGATTAACAGTCAGACGCTCTGCCAGCTGAGCTATCCCGGAAGGACACGGGAACGTTAGCAGGGCGTCGCAGAGCGCCAGGATCTTCTTAGTGTGTCCTTGGAGTGGTACCGCACGGTAAAGCAGCCGTAGATGTGTTTGCTGAGCCGCCGGGTTTGGTCCGCCTCGGCCCGGTACGGCGCAGTGAATTGCGAGGGCGCTATGCCTGTGATTGCCGACCAGTGTGCAGTGGCCGCATCCAGGTCCAGGCCCTGATGCAGATACAGCCGCACCCGAAGACCCCGCTCGTCGACTTGGAAGAAACATCGGAGCCAACTCATGAAGAACGTGATCATCCGTGGGTCGACGTTGACGAACCCCACGAAATCTCCCGTCTTGGCGCCCTCCCCTGCATAAAGTGCCACCCCTGCGGCGAAGGTGGCGTCGACCGTCCACCGGTTGACGAGATCCAAGGCCCACTCTCGCGCCTCGACTTCCTTGGCCAATCGATCGAGGTGCAGGCTGCTGGGTCGCCTCGGACCGCGACGGATGTCGCTGGGTGGGCACGGCACGTCCCGGACCCACCTTGACACGGTGCCTTTACTGACGTGCAGTTGAATGGCAATGTCGACAAGGCGCACACCACCCAATCGCAATACCCGTGCCTCTTCACGTTCCGCCACTTTGCCCGCGTATCCCATCCCCCAAGGATGCCCAAAGGGTGTGACAAGAACTTCAGCTCAGCATTGATCCTTACTGTTGACGGGTTTGTAGCAGGCAGCCAGGAAGCTCTCCAGAAGTCCGGCCAGTTGACCCGCATCACAGACGCGATGGTCATAACTCACGCGAATGTCCAATGCATCCACCACCACGGCTTGGCCGCTGCGAGCCACCACCAACGGGGTCACAGCGCCCACCGAGCACACCATTGCGCATCGGGTGAACGGCACGAACGGCACATCAACTGCAGGTAGGGCAAAGCGGGCCACTGAGGAGATCATGGCGGCTCCGAATGGGGCGCCACTGATACCCAAAGCACCGATGCCGAGGCCTGCAGTGATGGCCGACCACACCCGCAGTACCGGCCGGCCTACGGGCACGGGGAGGATCTCGATGAGGCGGGTGGCCATGGCCAGGCGCCCCGTTCCGGCTCGGGCGTCTCGTGCTGCGGTTCGCAACGCCGATTGAAATTGCCGAGGGTCGAATTCGTTGGCACGGTCTACGACGGCAATTCGCAGGTCATTCTTCACATCGATGGCGAAAGACAGCCGCACGGTGGGGTTGGAGCGCACACCCCAGATGGCCACCCGACGGTTGGCAGCAGGATGGGCCGCCAACGCTTGCGCCAGGGCATACCCGGCGACGGCCACTGGCGTCACGTTGGGATGAACAGCGGCCACACGGTCCCATTCGAGTCGCAGGTCCAGTCCGACCCGGGCATGGTGGGCTTTCGGCCAGGTGATGAGGGCCACCCGGTCGCGACGGGCGCTCCGTGACGCAGGCTGGCGTGAGGATGCAGCTTTGTCAGCCATGCCCCATGGTATCGGCGTTTGCCTTCGTACACCCCCGAACCCGCCCCCGCCTCGCCCCAAAAGGCGATGGGCAGTGTGACAAGATCACTGTCGCTTTCGGGGCGGTAGCTCAGTGGTTAGAGCGCGGGACTCATAATCCCTTGGTCGTGGGTTCGATCCCCACCCGCCCCACCGCTTGGCCAGTGTGGACGCCAGGCAGGTTCGTGGACGCCAGGCAGCACTGCTGGATGTCCACGAACCTGCAGGAGGTCCACGCTGGCGCTTTGCGGGGGTCGCCACCTGAAGTCACCGATGAAGGTTGTCGGCTCGGTTGGCGTTCTCGGTTGGCGTTCTCGATTGTCGTGGTTTCGTCCTCGGAGAGGCCCTCGCCGCGCAAGATGGTAGCGATCAGGGAAGACTTTGCTTCCACGTAGGTGGCGATGTCGCCGGTAGGGCTGGCGATATTGCGCTTGAGGTCGGCGTATTTGGTACGCAGATCGCCATCTCGGCGAAGGGCGTCCCTAACAGCGATGTGATTCCTCAATGCCAGACTGCCGTTGACCACTACGTACGTGTTGGTGCGCTGAAGTTCTGCTGGTTGCCGAAAGGCCC
>JAYVGK010000329.1:0-2522 GCA_043772215.1 Acidimicrobiales bacterium
TCGCCCGGCCCTCGCCCAAGACATTGGACCGCAGCCATCATCCGGGCCACATACCCGTGGTGATCGGACCCGAGGATGTCGATGAGGTGGTCGCCACGACTGAACTTGTCCTGATGAAATGCAATGTCGGGGGTGAAGTACGTGTACTGACCATCAGCCTTGATCAGCACCCGATCCTTGTCGTCGCCGAAGTCGGTGGTACGCAACCACGTGGCACCATCGAGTTCGTACGTGTGACCTGCGTTTCTGAGTGCGTCCAACGTGATTTCCACCGCACCGCTCTCGGCCACCGCCGTCTCGCTGGTCCACGTGTCGAACTCCACGTTCATCCGAGCCAGCGTGGTGCGCTGATAGTCCAGAGCCTTGGCACGACCCCACTCCACCGGGTCCACACCAGTTGGCATCTCTGTGGCCCAGTCGATGATGTACTGCCCGTGATATCCGCCTTCTGGCACCGCCGTTCCCTGCTGGCGAGCCAGCAGGGATGCACCGTATGTCTGCATCTGCACGCCGCGATCGTTGACATAGAACTCACGGTGCACTTGGTGGCCTGTGCGGGCCAGTACCCGGCTGAGGGCGTCACCGTACGCAGCCCACCGGGCATGGCCGGCGTGCAATGGGCCCGTGGGGTTGGCACTGACGTACTCCACATTGACGTGGAGGCCGTGCCCCACGTCGGGGCGGGCGAAGTGCTGCGGTCCGAGGCTCAGGACCTCGGACAGCACCTCATGGAGCCATGAGTTGGCCAGATGGAAGTTGAGGAATCCCGGTCCGGCAATCTCGACCTTCGTCACATGCGGGGGCAGATGGTCCACCAGGTTCGCAGCCAACGCCGCAGCCAGTTCACGGGGGTTCCGCCCCGCCGCCTTGGCCGCCGCCAGTGCTGCATTGGAGGACCAGTCACCATGCTCACGTCGCGCTGGCTGTTCCAAGTTGATCGATGACGGGGCCGCCACCCCAATCGCCGAGAAGGCATCGGTGATGGATCGGGTGAGCGCGTTCTTCTGGGCAAGCGACATGGCGAGCTCGATGCTACGGGAGCACACCCCAGTTCCAGTCCAGCACTTCTCGGGCGTCGCTTCGCTTCGCTGCTCGCCCGAGCACGACTAGGGTCACTAGCCTATTCCGCCCTCGTAGCTCAGGGGATAGAGCACCGCCCTCCGGAGGCGGTGGCGCAGGTTCGAATCCTGCCGAGGGCACCTTGTTTGTCCGCCGTCGGGCCCGAGATTGGACAGGGTAGAAATGTCGGCTGGGCCAAACTTTCTACCCATTAGAGTCGGGGCCGTTCAGTTCACGAGGAATGGGATCAAGGCCAGCCAACAGGGTGTTGCAAATGTCGCCCAGTTGAGTCACCTGATCGGGCGTCAAGTGGTCGAACACCAAACCCCGCACCTCGGCCACATGTCCGGCGGCAATGGGCCGCAGCGATGTCATCCCCGTGTCGGTGATGGTGGCCACCTGGCCTCTCCCGTCGGTGGGGCATCGGTGGCGCAACACCAGTCCAGCACGCTCCAGCGCCGTCACTGCATGGGTCAGACGACTTTGCGAATAATGCATGCGCTCGGCCAATTCACTCATGCGCAAGGCCCGATCGGGAGACTCGGAGAGAGTCACCAAGATGGCGTAGTAGGCGTGGGGGATGCCAGCGTCGCGCTGCAGTTGACGGTCCAACGCTTCCTCCAAGAGCATGGTGGTGAGCATGAGCGAGCGCCATGTGGCCTGCTCTTGGTTGTTGAGCCATTGCTGTTTTCCCACCGACAAACCCTACAACCGAGAATACACTTGAGAGTTCAACTAAAGTGGAGTACGATCAACCCACCAAGTGCAAGGAGCACACCGTGCCAATCACCCGCCTTAATCACGCCGTTCTCTACGTCCGCGATGTGGCTCGTACTCGCGAGTTCTACGAAACAGTGCTCGGATTCCGTACCAAGGTCTGGCTGGAGGGCCAAGCGGCATTCTTCCAAGCACCCGGGTCCACCAATGATCACGATCTGGGGACGTTCCAAATTGGATCTGGGGCAGGCCCATCACAGGCCGGAAGCTCTTCTGTGGGTCTCTACCACCTGGCATGGGAAGTTGACACGCTGGGTGAGCTGTCTCGCTTGTCCGAGGTGTTGACCGCACGAGGTGCGCTGGTGGGCGCCACCGACCACGTCACCACGAAGGCCCTCTATGCCAAAGATCCTGATGGTCTCGAGTTCGAAGTGTGTTGGATCCTGCCGGCTGATCTCATCTCAGACGACGTACTGGCCAAGGTCGCCGCCATGGACATGAAGCCGCTCGACATTGCCAAGGAGATTGCTCGTTACGGCGCCGACACACGTGGCGGCGTCGGAGTATCCATCCCGGCGTGACCGTCAGAGTCTGGCCAACCCGGACAGCAACCGTTCCACCGTAAGTATGCCCACATAGCGTGCGCAATCATCCACGATCATCACCGGCTGCATCAGTGGGTCGCCCCGTGCCACCAACCGGCGAGCGATGTCGGCCATCGACGAGGAAACCCCGGCGCACAGCGC